>JAGQSE010000239.1:5242-6730 GCA_020439725.1 Acidobacteriota bacterium | reverse complement strand
GGCCTCGACCTGTCGCTGGGCTACAACAACGTCACCCTCGACCGTTCGATCGACCAGAACTTCCTCGGCACGCTGTTGCCGATCGTCTACTCGGCCGATTCGGACTTCTTCGACGCGCGGATCCGCTTCCGTGCCAACGACCAGTGGACGGTCGGTGGTGACGCCCGCCTCTACAGCAACGACGGCACCTTCGGTCTCGATCGTGATGACTACCGCGCTTTCGTCGAATATGCCTTCCCCGCCGGCTACCTGGTGCGGGTGGGCTACCGGACCGTCGACTACAACGAGGACCAGTACAGCTTCGACGACTACGACGCGGACATCGCCGAGCTCGGTGTCGGGTTCCGCTGGTAGACGCCTCCACCGCGCGCTGAGGCGCGCGGCTTCTCCTCACTCTCCTGCGCGCCGGCTCCACGCCGGCGCGTTTCCTTTTGTCTCTGCGGAAAGCGCGGCTCAGGCGTTCGGGGTCGGGTCGATGCTGAAAGGGCGCTGGGCGTCGAAGGTCCGATCCTGACGACCGACGGTGAGGTAATTCGGCGTCTGGCTCGCCGGCATGCGCTCGACGATCTCGCGGTACAAGTCGAGGTAGGAGCCCTCGAACCCGCCGTCCTGCCACACCTGCTTGAGCGTGCCGGTGAACAGTCCGTTGGACGTCCCGTCGAGGGAAAACTGGTCGTCCTGACAGCCCGAGATCAGCTTCACCGACGCGAGGACCTCGGAGGGCTTCTCGGGCAGGCTCCGCGTCAGGTCGCGGTAGAAAGCGCGGTGGGCACGATGGGTTCGCTGGGCGACCTCTTCGGGCATGAAGCGATAGCGCAGCTCCCCATCACTGCCGGCGGTGGCGGCGAGGTGCGACCGGAGCTCCGCCAGCTCGCGAGCGCTCAACGGCGCGCGGACGACGGTGCCGCTATGGCAGCTGTCCGAGAGCACCAGGACTCGCACGCCTTCGGCGAAGCCATGCCAGGCTTCCCACAGCTCATCGTCGAGCACCTCGCCGTCGTAGAGGCACCAGGTCTCGTCCTTGCGGTCCGTCTCGTCACCATCGACGTCGCTGATCTGCCCGCCATGACCCGAATAGCTGAGGAAGAAGATGTCGCCGGCGACGAGGGCCTTGGCAGCTTGACGGACCGCCGCGAGGACCGCGTCACGGGTGGCTTCGGCGGTGAGCAGCGTCCGCCCCTCGAAACCCGCGGCCCCGGCCAGCCCGAGCATGTCCTTGGCATCCGCCTCGCAGGCCAAGAGCCTGCCCTTCCAACCCTCGTAGTGCGCCGGGTCGACCTCGTTGACCCCGATATGTAGCGACTTCCCACGTGTCATGGATCCCCTCCCGAACCCGCCCCTGCCGAACCGGCCGCGGGCTCCCCGATGGTTGGTTCTACGCTCTGTCCAGCAGCGCCTACCGGGCCTTCAAGACTTCGATGGAAGGCTACCACCGCTCGCGTCCCCGGCCGTGGATCACGCCCTCCCGGATTTCTTGCGCCAGAGCCG
>JAGQSE010000239.1:0-5127 GCA_020439725.1 Acidobacteriota bacterium | reverse complement strand
GGACTGACCTTCGCCTCGTCGATCCCCGCCGCGGTGATCTCGATGGCGGTCCTCAGCCTGGTCAAGGACTCCTCGATCCTCGAGAACAACATCGTCCAGACGGTGGCGTCCGCCGCCGGCACGCTGTCGGCGATCATCTTCGTCCTGCCGGGCCTGGTCATCGTCGGCTGGTGGACCGGCTTCCCGTTCTGGGCGTCGAGCCTGATCTGCGCCAGCGGCGGGATCCTCGGCGTGCTGTTCACGATCCCCTTGCGGCGCGCCCTGGTGACGACCTCGGACCTCCCCTACCCCGAAGGTGTCGCCGCCGCCGAGGTGCTCAAGGTCGGCTCTGCCGCCCGGGGCGACGCCGACGCGGATGCGGGCGGTGCCCGGGAGGGATTGACCGCGGTGATCTTCGGCACGGTGGCCTCCGCCGGGCTCGCCATCTTCACGGCGACGCGGATCGCCGCCGGCGAGGTCGCTGGGTTCTTCGCCCTCGGTCGCGGTAGCTCGAGCGGCTACAACATCGCCTTTTCGCTGGCGCTCTTCGGCGCCGGGCACCTCGTCGGCTTGTCGGTGGGCATGGCGATGCTCCTGGGTATGCTCATCGCCTGGGCCGGCGCCGTCCCCCTGCTGACGCACTTCGATCCCGCCACCGGGGGCAGCCTCGCGGCCTACACGACGGGGATCTGGAGCACCCAGGTGCGCTTCATCGGTGCCGGGACCATCGGCATCGCGGCGATCTGGACGCTGATCAAGCTCGCCAAGCCGGTCATCGGCGGCCTGGCCTCGACCATCGCCTCGTCCCGCGCCGCCACCCAGCGCGACGACCGGGACCGAGACCTCGCCGGCACCTGGATCATTGGGCTGACGGTGGTCTGCCTGGTGGTCGCGGTGGCCCTCATGACGCGTTTCATCGCCGGCACTCCCCTCGCCTCCGACGGCCTGAAGCTGATCCTGATCGCCGTCCCCTTCATCCTGGTCGGCGGTTTCATCATCGCGGCGATCTGCGGCTACATGGCGGGGCTCATCGGCGCGTCGAACAGTCCGATCTCGGGGATCGGCATCCTGTCCATCGTCATCTGTGCCGCGGCCCTGTCGGTGGCCGTCCGCCCGTCGGCGGAGGTCCGCCCGTCGGTGGTCGCCTTCGCGCTCTTCGTCACCGCCATCGTCTTTGCCTGCGCGACGATTTCCAACGACAACCTCCAGGACCTCAAGACCGGCCAGCTGGTCGGAGCTGCGCCCTGGCGTCAGCAGGTGGCGCTGATCGTCGGCGTCGCCGCCGGCGCGGTGGTGATCCCGCCGGTGTTGAACCTGCTGGCCCACGCCTACGGCTTCGCCGGCGCGGCCAACGTCGGCGCCGTCGCCGCCAACCCGCTGCCGGCGCCCCAGGCCGCGCTGATCTCGGCCCTGGCCAAGGGCGTCGTGGGCGGCGATCTCAACTGGAACATGATCGGGATCGGCGTCCTGGTGGGCGTGGTGGTGATCCTGCTGGACGAGGTCCTGGGGATCGCCAAGAAGCTCCGTCTGCCGCCCCTGGCGGTCGGCATCGGCATCTATCTGCCCATGTCCGCCACCTTCGCGGTGGTGCTCGGCTCGATCATCGGTCACCTCTACAACAAGCGCGTCGCCAAGGGTCCCGAACCCGAGCACGCGGAGCGGCTGGGCGTGCTGGTGGCCTCCGGCCTGATCGTCGGCGAGAGCCTCTTCGGGGTGCTCATCGCGGGTCTGATCGTGGCGACCTCGAACGATGCGCCGCTGGCCGTCGTCGGCGCCGAGTTCGGCCCCGCGAAGCTCCTTGGCGTCCTGGCTTTCGTCGGGCTGATCGTGGTGCTCTACCGCTGGATGCTGCGGCGGCAGGTCCGTTCGTAGCGGCCGGAGCCGTCCTCAGAGCTCGAACGGCTCGCCGCGAAAGCACGGCCGCTTGAGCAGCTCCTCTTCCGAGGCGTCGCCGAACTGCTCGAGAAAGAGCTCGTACTCCTTCGGCGACAACGCGACGTCACGATTGAGCCGCCGCAGAACCGCGACGTCCTCGGCGGTCAGCGGCATGTCGCGCTCGAAATCCAAGTCTCCTGCGCTCTGGGGGCGATCGCTCGTGCTCTTGGAGTCGCTCATCTCACAACGGTAGCAGCCGATACGCCACCCGCTCGAGCTTCGCTCCCCGCCTGGCGACGAGGAGAGTGTTGCCCCAGCCCCTCGACCACAGGGGAATGCGGCGCAGGAGGCGGCGGAGGGTGCCGCGGAGGCCGCTCGGGTCGGGCTTGTGGGGCAGGCAGCGGTGCTCGAGCACCTCGAGGCCGAGGGCTTCTAGATAGCGCACAAGCTGGCGGCTCTGCGCCACGTGGACCGCGTCGGCGTCGGGGACGTAGCCCTCGGTCAGGACGCGGGGCTCGGCGACGGTGTCGAAGCGATGGCGGCGGTCGACGAGCGAGAGGAGCTGGCGCCCGAGGCGGCGGAGCGTGACCTCCAGACGGCGCCGGGGCTCGAGGCTCGGCGGCATCTCATAGGGCAGGTCCCAGGCGGATCCGACGAGGAGCAGCAGCCCGCCCGGTTTGAGGACGCGGGCCGCCTCGTAGAGCGTCGCTCCGGGTTCGTGGAAGTGCTCGAGGGCATAGGTCGAGATCACCGCGTCGAGACTCCCGTCGGCCACCGGCAACGTCTCGCCGTCGCCGCGCAAGCGGCTCCCGGGCCGGCCCTCCTCGTTGGCCATCACCAGCGCCGAGGTCGAGACGTCGAAGCCGATGTAGCGGCAGCCCTCGGGCAGCCACAGGGCGTTCTCGCACGAGCCGCAGCCCAGGTCGAGGATCCGCTCGCCGCCCTCGAGATAGCCGAGCAGCACCCGCCGCTCGGGCGCCGCCTCGGGATTCGCCGCCGCCGCCATGCGGTAGTAGTCGCGGCTGGCGTCCCAGAAGGCCGCCAGCCGGCGCTTGTTGTCGGCGACGGCGCCGTCGTCAGGCTTCCGCCCGGCTCCGCTCACGGTGCTCCGCCTTGTCGACCACCAGCTCGGTCAGGTGCGCCGTGCGCGAGATGATCCGGTCGATGGACTGGAGGAGCGCCACGCGATTGCGGCGTAGCGCGGGATCCTCCGACAGCACCATGACCTCGTCGAAGAAGCGGTCGAGGACCCCGGCGAGGCCACCGACGTGCTCGAGGGCCGCGACGTAGTCGCCGCGTCCGATGGCCGCCTCGACCTGGCTCCGGAGCGTTTCGGCGGCGCCGTGGAGGTCGCGTTCGGCGTCCTCCTCGAGCACCGTCGGATCGAGCTCCTCGGCGGCTTGATCGCGCAGGATGTTGGCGATGCGCCGCGCCGAGAGCGCCACCGACAAGAAGCCCCCGTGCTCGCGGATGCGGTGCACCGCCTCGACCCGGGCCAGGAGGTCGGGCAGATCCGCCGAACCCGCCGCCAGCGCCGCTTCGATCTCGTCGTAGGCGAAGCCCCGCTGGCCGAGGAGATGACGGATGCGGTCGTGGAAGAAGGGTGTGAGATCCGCCAGGAGCTCCTCCCGGCTACGGGTCAGGCGATCGCCGTAGAGCTCGTGGGCCGTCGCCGCCGCGGCCAGCGGATCGAGACCGAGCCCGCCCTCGAAGAGGATGCGGACGACGCCTTGGGCGGCACGGCGCAGACCGAAGGGGTCCTTGCTCCCCGAAGGCACCAGCCCGAGACCGAAGATCCCCACCAGCGTATCGAGGCGATCCGCCAGCGCGGTGATCCGGCCGACGTCGCCGCGCGGCAGCGGATCGCCGGTCGAAGCGGGCAGGTATTGATCGTAGATCGCCTGCCAGACGTCCTGGCCGAGCCCCTGCTCGCGGCCGTAGACGCCACCCATGACCCCTTGGAGCGTGGCGAACTCCCCCACCATCTCGGTGGTCAGGTCGACCTTGAGCAAACGTGCCGCCGCCGCCGCGTCCGCCGCCAGCTGCGGCCGGTCCAAGGCGCCGCACAGGTTTCGCGCCAGGGCCTCGAGCCGCCGTGCCTTGTCGGCGTAGCTCCCCAGACGGACGTGGAAGGTCAGCCTCTCGAGGTCTTCCGAGCGATCGACCAGCGTCCGCTTGCGATCCTCGCGGTAGAAGAACGCCGCGTCCTCGAGGCGGGCGGCGACCACCCACTCGTTGCCGGCCTTGACCTTGCCCAGCGGGTCGTCGGCGCGGTCCATGACGGTCAGGAAGACCGGCCGGAGGTCGCCGCCGTCGTCCTCGACGGTGAAAGCGCTCTGGTGGTCCTTGAGGCTGGTGATCAGGACCTCGCGGGGGAGCTCGAGAAAGCGCTCGTCGAGCTCACCGCGCAGCACGCCGGGGATGGCGCACACCGCCGCCAACCGATCGAGGAGCTCGTCGTCTTCGACCAGTCTGCCGCCGGCCTCGGTGGCGAGCTCTTTCATCTGCGACAGGAGCCGTTCACGGCGCTTGCCGGGATCGATCTCGAGGCCACGCTCAGCCAGGCGGGCACGGTAGTCGTCGGCGCAGGTCACCGCGAAAGGCTGCGGCGACAGCACCGGGTGACCGACGGTGGTTGCACCGCTGGTGATGCCGAAGAGCTCGAAGGGGACGACCTCGCCCTCGAAGAGCGCGACGATGCCATGCACCGGTCGCACCCACGGCCCGACACCGTTGCCCCAGCGCATGTTCTTGGCCCAGGAGATGCCCGCGAGGATCTGCGGCACGATCTCCGCCAGGACCTCGCGGGTGGGTCGTCCGATCACCCGCTTGAGCGCCGAGACGTACACCCCGCGGTCGGTGTCGATGCGTTCGAGCTCCTCGGGCGCCAGACCGACGCGGCGGGCGAAGCCTTCGACGGCCTTGGTGGGGCGGCCCTCGGCGTCGTAGGCGACGCTCGCCGGCGGACCCATCAGCCGCTCCTCGCGATCGGGCTCGGTATCCGGGAGACCGCCGAGGACGAGCACCAGGCGCCGGGGGGTGAAGGCGGTGTCGACCTGGTGCGGTCCGATGCCGCGGGTCGTCAAGTCTTCGAAGAGGCGGACGCCAAGCTCGCGCATCGCGGGTGCCAGCATGCGCGTCGGGATCTCCTCGGCGCGGACCTCGAGCAGGAACTCACCGCGGCTCATGCGTCACCTCCCGCCGCGGCGGTCTTCTCGCCACCGGCGAGCATCGGATAGCCGAGCTCCTCGCGGCGCGCCGCGTAGGCCTCGG
>JAGQSE010000238.1:2696-3022 GCA_020439725.1 Acidobacteriota bacterium | reverse complement strand
CTGGCTCAGAGGCGCCGCGCCACCATCGAGATCAGCATCAGCCCGATGGTGACGGTCAAGGCGACAATGGTCACCGGGGCGCGGGGACCGAGGAACATGCCGGCGAGGAGCGCGACGGCGGCGCTCAGCCAGGTGAGGAGGAGGGCGTAGGCGGCGACGGCTCGGGGGCTCATGATCCGAGTCTACATCCCCGCCCCATGCCCCGGCGCCGCTCCAAAGGATTCGAACAGGCCGACCGAGGCCTCAGGGAGATACGAGATGAACGAGTCGCATGAGCACCACAAGACCCACGGCACCGAGGGTGCCACGGCGACGGATCCGGTGTG
>JAGQSE010000238.1:0-2508 GCA_020439725.1 Acidobacteriota bacterium | reverse complement strand
AGCACGGCGGGCAGGAGTACTACTTCTGTTGCGGTGGTTGCCGCACGAAGTTCGAGGCGGATCCGGAGCGCTACCTTGGTGGTGAGGCCTCCGCCCGGCGGCCGGCTCACGACGCACACCACCATGGCACCCCGGCGGCCGCCGGCTCCAGCCGCTACATCTGTCCGATGTGTGAAGGGGTCGAGAAACAGGGGCCGGGGAGCTGCCCCAAGTGCGGCATGGCCCTGGAACCCGCGAGCCCGGCGGCGGGGCGCAAGGTCGAGTACGTCTGTCCGATGCACCCGGAAGTGGTGCAGGACCACCCGGGGAGCTGTCCCAAGTGCGGGATGGCTCTCGAGCCACGGACCGTCAGCGAGGAGGAGAATCCCGAGCTGGCGGTGATGCGGCGGCGTTTCTGGGCTTGCCTGGGGCTGACGCTGCCCCTCCTCGCCCTCGCCATGGGAGGGATGATCCCCGGCAATCCCCTCGCCGGGTTGTCGCATCGCGTGCTGGTCTGGATCCAGCTGCTCCTCGCCACACCGGTGGTCTTGTGGGGCGGCTGGCCCTTCTTCGAGCGCGCCTGGGCTTCGGTGGTGAACCGCAGCCCCAACATGTTCACGCTCATCGGCCTCGGCACCGGCACGGCCTATCTCTACAGCACGGTCGCCGCCATCGCCCCGGGGCTCTTTCCCGCCGCGGCCCGCAACGACTCGGGAGAGGTCGGCGTCTACTTCGAGTCGGCGGCGGTCATCGTCACGCTGGTGCTGCTCGGTCAGGTCCTCGAGCTCAGGGCCCGCGCCCAGACCAGCCGTTCGCTGCGCGAGCTCCTCGAGCTGGCGCCGGCTACCGCCCGGCGCCTCGGCGACGGCGGCGAGGAGGACGTACCCCTCGAACAGGTCGTCGTCGGCGACCGGTTGCGCGTCCGGCCCGGCGAGAAGGTGCCGGTGGACGGCGTGGTCGTCGAGGGGTCGAGCGCCGTCGACGAGTCGATGGTCACCGGCGAATCGATGCCGGTAGCCAAGACGGCAGGGGACGAGGTCACCGGCGGCACCGTCAACGGCACCGGCGGCCTGGTCATCGAGGCACGCCACGTCGGCTCGGACACGCTGCTCGCGCGCATCGTCGACCTGGTGGCCCAGGCGCAGCGCAGCCGTGCGCCCATCCAGCGGGTCGCCGACCGCGTCTCCGCATGGTTCGTCCCCTCGGTGGTGGCGGCGGCGGTGATCGCCTTCGCCGCCTGGATGCTCTTCGGTCCCGAGCCGCGCCTCGCCCACGCGCTGATCGCCGGTGTCGCGGTGCTGATCATCGCCTGCCCCTGCGCCTTGGGCCTGGCCACGCCCATGTCGATCATGGTCGGCACCGGCCGCGGCGCGCGGGCCGGCGTCCTGATCCGCGACGCCGCGGCGCTCGAGACCCTCGAGAAGGTGGACACGCTGGTGGTCGACAAGACCGGAACCTTGACCGAGGGCAAGCCCAAGCTGGTGGCCGTCGAGACCACCGACGGCTTCGACGGCGGCGAGGACGAGCTCCTGCGCCTGGCGGCGGCGGTCGAGACCGCCAGCGAGCACCCCCTCGCCGGCTCGGTCGTCGAGGGTGCGGCGGAGCGCTCCCTCGACCCGCCGTCGGCGCAGGACTTCGACTCGGTGCCCGGCGAGGGTGTCCGGGCCGAGGTCGAAGGCCGCAAGGTCGTGGTCGGCAACGCGCGGATGCTCGAAGGCTCCGGGATCGACCCGCAGCCCCTCGCGACGCGGGCTGCGGAGCACCGCCAGCACGGCCGGACGGTGATGCTGGTCGCGGTCGACGGGGTGGCCGCGGGCTGGCTGGCGGTGGCCGATCCGATCAAGGAGTCGGCGCCGGCGGCGGTGCGCGAGCTGCACGCGGCCGGCCTGCGTCTGGTGATGCTCACCGGTGACGAGCAGACCACCGCCGAGGCGGTGGCCCGCGAGCTCGGCATCGACGAGGTCCACGCGGGCGTTCGGCCCGAAGGCAAGGAGGCGGTGGTGCGCCGCCTCCAGGACGAAGGACACCGCGTCGCCATGGCCGGCGACGGGGTCAACGACGCGCCGGCGTTGGCGCGCGCGGACGTCGGCATCGCCATGGGAACGGGGACCGACGTGGCCATCGAAAGCGCCGGCGTGACCCTTCTTCAGGGGGACCTGTCGGCCCTGGTACGGGCGCGCAAGCTGAGCCTGGCGACGCTCTCCAACATCCGCCAGAACCTCTTTTTCGCTTTCGCCTACAACGCCATCGGCGTACCCTTGGCGGCGGGGGTGCTGTACCCGGTTTTCGGCTGGCTGCTGTCACCGATGATCGCCAGCGCGGCGATGAGCTTCAGCTCGGTGTCGGTGATCTCGAACGCGCTGCGGTTGCGCTTCGTCGACCTCTGAGCGCCGGCGAACCGAGCCTCGGACGGCCCCGGGGTGCGTGCTAGAATCCGCGCGATTTCTGATCTTTGCCGGCCAGGAGGCTGTCTTTCGATGAGTGCCAAGCTGCCCCCCCTCACCCTCGGCATCGAGGAGGAGTACCAGA
>JAGQSE010000237.1:3503-6362 GCA_020439725.1 Acidobacteriota bacterium | reverse complement strand
CCTGAGCGCCGAGCCTTGCCCGCTGATGTAGGCTAGTCAGCAAACCCATTGAACGGCACGAGAGCCGTCTCGACACCGACCGCCCACGTCCCTGTGGACCTGCCCGGTTTGACGTTCCACTGCAGTGGCAGCGGGGTCGGCTGAACGGCCGAGGCTACTCGCTGAGCGTGCCATCGCATCGGTGGAGGTGACGCCATGTGCCCCAAACCTCGGCTCTTCGCTCTCGTCTTGCCTTTCCTAGTTCTTACGACCACGTCGGTCGCGCGTTCGTTGCCCCTCAAGACCCTCCAGCGGGTCTGCGACGTCGACTTCCCCGGGTGTATCGACGGGGTCCAGGGCCTGCGCTCCGTTCTTTCGCCGGTGGTCAGCCCGGAAGGTCGGCATGTCTACGTAGTCAGCGCCCTCGATGACGCCGTCGTTGCGTTCTCCCGAAACCCGGGCAACGGCCGGCTGACCTTCGTCCAGGCGTTGTTCGATACCGATTCCGGAGTCGACGGTCTCGACAGCGCTCGCGGTGCGGCCCTCAGCCCGGATGGTGCCTTCCTCTATGTCGCCGCCTTGCTCGACAACTCGGTCGCGGTCTTCTCGCGCGATGCGATGACAGGTGCTCTGGCCTTTGTCGACATCGAGGTCGACGGCTCCGGTGGCGTCACCCGTCTCGGCGGCGCCTATGGGGTCGCGGTCAGCCCGGACGAAGCCCACGTCTACGTCGCCGCACGATCCGACGACGCGGTCGTGGTCTTCGCGAGGAACACCGTCTCCGGCACGCTGACCTTGCTCCAAGAGGTGGTCCAGGGCAGCGGCGGCGTCAACGGTCTCGATGCGGCGGTGGCGGTAACCGTGAGCCCCGACGGCAAGCACGTTTACGTCGCCAGCGAAACGGCCTCCGCCGGTTCCACGGGCGACGACGCGGTGGCGGTCTTTTCCCGCGTCACCGATTCGGGCAGCCCAAACTATGGTCGGCTGAGCTTTGTCGAAGCACAGCAGGACGGGGTGTCGGGTGTCGATGGTCTCGCCGGTGCCGGCGCCGTGACCGTGAGCCCCGACGGTGCGAACGTCTACGTCGCCAGCGAAAGGGGGAACGACGGAGGCGGCGATTGGGCAGCAGTCTTCTCGCGTGACGCGACCACCGGCGCTCTGACCTTCTTACAGGACCTCCAGGAGAGCGACTTCGACATCTTCACCGGCTGCACCGGTGTCGGGCCCGAGGCCTCGGGCGTCGCCGTCCGGCCCGATGGCGCCTATGTCTTCCTGACCAACCCCTATGGTGGAACCCTCGCCGTCTTCGCGCGGGATGGAAGCTCGGGCGCGCTGACCCTCGACAACTCGATCTGTGACCTCGCCTTCGGCCAGGACGGCCTCGCCGGTGCTTCGGGTGTCACCACCGATCCCGCGGGAGAGAGCGTCTACGTTACCAGCGGCTCCTTCTCGAGCCTCGCCGTCATCGGCACCGACGTCGTCTTCCACGACGGCTTCGAATCCGGAGACACCTCGACCTGGACCGCGGTCGAGCCGCCGTGAGGGAAACTCGCAAGTTGAGAGATCGGTCTGAGTCAGGTGGCAAAGGTTAGCGCCGCCGGAATGTCTTCCGGCTCGAGGTAGGGGTAGGCCGCGAGAATTTCTTCGTGGGAGTGGCCAGCTGCGAGGAGCCCGAGGATCGTTCCGACCGTGATGCGCAAGCCGCGGATGCAAGGCTTGCCGCCCATGACGTCGGGGTCGAGCGTGATGCGGTCGAAGTTGCGCATGGTTCGTCGTCCCTCAGATTCACCGCACAGTGTATCTCGCGGGGGCCCAGGTGACCTCCAGAGGCGAGAAGCCGGCCCCTGAGTCTCCAACCATCTTGCTCAACCATGGCATCTAACCAAATGGTTGACAGACCGCCCGCGGCTCGTTAGGGTACGCCCCATGAGCGAGCGGCACCCCGAAGCGGATCCGGCGGCGACGTCAGGCGGCTTGGTGTCGGGACCGGATGGAGCCGAGGCGGAACGCACGGAGACCGAGGAGCGGATCTTCGAGGCGGCGCTTCGGGTGTTCGCTCGCAAGGGGCGCGACGGCGCACGGATGCAGGAGATCGCCGACGAGGCCGCGATCAACAAGGCGATGCTCCACTACTACTTCCGGAGCAAGGACCGCCTGTACGCCCAGGTCTTCCACTATGTCTTCCACCGCTTCGACCGCGCGTTCTTCGAGGCCGTCGAGCGTGCTGGGGAAGACTCCTTCGCCGCGGCCCTCGAATCCTTCGTCGATCACTACATCGACTTCATTGGCCATCACCTCGACGTGCTCAAGCTGATGGTCAACGAGTTCCTCGACGGCGGCGCGGTGATCCGCCACGAGGTGACGGCGATGATCGCCACGGGGCAGGCGCCGCCGCAGCGCTTCGCCCGGCTCATCGCCAGAGCGGTCGAAGCGGGGGAGATCGCACCGGTGGATCCGCGGCATTTTCTGGTGACGCTGGTCTCCGGCTGTCTCTTCCCCCTGATCGCCTTTCCGATGGTCTCGACCTTGATCCCCGAAGCCGTCGACGACTACGAGGGCTTTCTCGAGGCGCGAAAGAAGAACCTCCTCGACGTGCTGCGGCGGGGTATCGAGCCACGATCCGGCTGAGCAGCGAGCTCGTGTTTCCGGAATTCCGCTCGCTGCGACACGCACCCAATCCCTGAAATCCAGGCCCTTCGATCCACCAACCACCTGACCCGATCCCCTCCGAGCCGTCCCCTGGAGATTCCCCGACGATGCACCCAACTTCACCCTTCGCACCCGGAGCTCCGGCCATCTCGGCCCGCACCGCTCGCCGTTCGCGAGGAGCCAGGCCGTGACCGGTCCCTGGCTGTTGTCCCTCGCCCTGGCCGCGGTCGC
>JAGQSE010000237.1:0-3307 GCA_020439725.1 Acidobacteriota bacterium | reverse complement strand
CTCACCGGCCAGGCGGCCTATCACTCGAACGTGCCCTCTCTGCCCGCCGGTCTCGGAGCCAGTCCGCCGCAGGATCAGTATGTCGTGGCCCTCGACGCCGACCAGCGGATCTGGGACGGTGGCCGCACCGCCGGCGAGAAGGCGGTGGAGGAGGCGTCGCGCGATCTCGACGTGGCGGCGGTGGACGTCGATGCGTACGATTGGCGCCAGCAGGTGGAGGCGGTTTACTTCGGCGTCCTCGCCAAGAATGCGGAGATCGACCTGCTCAAGACGTTGGTCGAAGATCTCGAGGCACAGCTCTCGGTCCTCGATGCGCGGGTCGACGCCGGTGTCGCCCTCGCCGGTGACCAGGCGTCGCTCGCGGCTGAAGCCGAGGGGCAGCGCCAGCGTATCGTCGAGGCCGAAGGTGAACGCCGCGCCGCGCTGGCGCAGCTCTCGACCCTGAGCGGTCAGGTGATCCCCGACGACGCGGTGCTCGCGACGCCCGACCCGCAGCCACCGGCGGACCTCGTGGCGGCGGCGACCGCGGCGGCGACGGGGGAGGGCGTCGATCGGCCCGAGATCGAACAGGCCAAGGCGACGCGCCAGCTGCTCCAGGAGCAGATGCACCTCGTCGGCCTGGCGACGAAGCCGACCGTTTCCGCCTTTGCCCAGGGCGGCATCGGGCGGCCCGCGGACCAGGACTTCTTCGAGACCGATCCGACCCCCTACGTCGTCCTCGGTCTCCGGGTCCGCTGGAAGCCCCTCGATTGGGGTGTCTCGGAGCGTGAGCAGGAGATCCGCGACCTCCAGCTGGGGATCAACGGCTCGCGGCTCGACACCTTCTTCACCTCGTTGTCCGCGAGCCTCCGGCGGCTGGCCGAGCGCATCGAATCGTCGCGGGCGGTCCTCGCCTCCGACGACCGCATCGTCGAGCTCCGCCGGCAGAGCTCGGAGCAGGCGGCGGCGCAGCTCAGGGCCGGGGTGATCACCCCGAGCGCCTATCTGCTCGAACGCAACGCCGAGCACCGGGCCCGACTCACCCGCGAGCAGCACCACCTGAGCCTGATCCGCGATTCCGTCGACTTCGTCACCACCTTGGGAGCCTCGTCATGAGCAGCGCCTTCCGCCCGCATCGTCCGAACCGCCTCGCCGTCGTCGTCCGGGGCGCCGCCTCGGCCTCCCTCCTCGTCCTGCTCGTCGTCAGCACCGCCTGTGGCAACGGCGGGGACGGTGCCGACGCCTACGGCAACTTCGAAGCCACCGAGGTGCGGGTGTCGGCGGAGATCGGTGGCCGGCTCCTCGACTTCCCCGTCGACGAGGGTCAGAAGCTCGAGGCCGGTGCCACCGTCGGTCGCATCGAGACGACGCCCCTCGAGCTCGAGAAGGCGCAGATCGAAGCCAACAAGAAGGCGAGCGCCTCGCGTCGCGCGTCGGTGAACGCCCAGCTCAAGGTGCTCGAGGCGCAGAAGGCGCTGGCCGAGACCGAGCTGGCGCGGGTCGAGAGCCTCGCCGCGAGCCACGCCGCGACGCCGCAGCAGCTCGACCGCGCGCGCTCCGACCTCGCCGTGCTCAAGGCGAAGATGCGCGAGGCGGCGACCCAGCTGACGACCATCGGTGACGAGGTCGGTGCCCTCGACGCCAACATGGCCCAGGTCGAGGACAAGATCTCCCGCGCCTGGGTGATCAACCACGTCGCCGGCACGGTCCTGACCACCTATGTCGAGGGCCAGGAGCTGGTGTCCCCGGGGCAACCGCTCTACGACCTGGCGGACCTGTCGACCCTGGAGCTCCGCGCCTACGCCAGCGGCGCCCAGCTGCCGCAGCTATCCCTCGGCGACCAGGTCACCGTCGCCGTCGACGCGCCGGGGGGCGGCGAGACCCGACTGCCCGGCGAGATCTCGTGGATCGCCTCGACGGCGGAGTTCACGCCCTCGACGCTCCAGACCAAGGAGGAGCGGGTCGACCTCGTCTACGCCTTCAAGGTGCGGGTGAGGAACCCCGACGGCCTGCTCAAGATCGGCATGCCCGGCGAGGTCTACCTCCAGCCGCGGCAGGAGAGCTGAGCGTGGCCGCGGTCGAGGTCGAGGACCTGGCCAAGGCCTACGACGACGTCCAGGCCCTCGCCGGGGTGAGCTTCGAGGTCGAGGAGGGCACCATCTTCGGCGTCATCGGTCCCGACGGCGCCGGCAAGACGACGCTGTTTCGCCTTCTGGTCAGTCTGCTGACGCCCGACCGGGGGCGCGCGCGGGTCGACGGCCTCGACGTGGTCCGCGACTTCCGCGAGCTGCGACGGCGTGTCGGCTACATGCCGGGGCGCTTCTCGCTCTACTCGGACCTTTCGGTGGCCGAGAACCTCAACTTCTTCGCCACCATCTTCGGCACCACCGTCAGTGCCAACCGCGAGCTCATCGACGACCTGTACCGTCATCTCGAGCCTTTCGCCGACCGTCGCGCCGGGGCGCTGTCGGGCGGCATGAAGCAGAAGCTGGCGTTGTGCTGCGCCTTGATCCACCGCCCCCGGGTGCTCTTCCTCGACGAGCCGACCACCGGTGTCGACGCGGTGTCGCGGCGCGAGCTCTGGGAGATGCTCGGCCGGCTGCGCCACACGGGGATCTCGGTGGTCGTCTCGACGCCCTACATGGACGAGGCCGAGCGTTGCGATCGGGTCGCCCTGATCACCGGCGGCGCCTTCCTGGCGGTCGCCACGCCCGTCCAGCTGGCCAAGAGCTACGACCGCCCGCTGCTTGCTGTATCGCTTCCCGACGCACCCCGGCTGCCGCTCCTGCGTGCTCTCCGCAGCTTCCCCGAGGCGCGCTCGGCATATGTCTTTGGCGACACGATCCACTACACCGACCGGCGGGACTCGGTGGATCCGGGCGAGGTGTCGAAGTATCTGGCGGGGGAGGGTCTCGAGGGGGCGCGGGTCGAGCCCATCGAGGCGGACATCGAGGACGTCTTCATGGCCCTCGCCACCGAGAGGGCGTCGGACGGCGGAGCCGAGGCGGCGCCGCCACGGAGCGAGGTGGTCCATGGTTGAGCCGCTGGTCGCCCACGTGCCGGAGCGAAGCGGCCCCGCCGTCGAGGCGGAGAAGCTGACCCGCACCTTCGGTTCCTTCACCGCCGTCGACGCCATCAGCTTCCGGGTCGAGCGTGGCGAGATCTTCGGCTTCCTCGGTGCCAACGGCGCGGGCAAGACCACCGCCATCCGCATGCTCACGGGGCTCCTGGCGCCCAGCGGCGGCCATGCGTCGGTGGCGGGCTTCGACGTCGAGAAGCAGCCCGAGCGCATCAAGAAGCGCATCGGCTACATGAGCCAGCGCTTCGC
>JAGQSE010000236.1 GCA_020439725.1 Acidobacteriota bacterium | reverse complement strand
AAGACCGCCATCGCCGAAGGCCTGGCCTGGCGCATCACGCAGAAGGACGTGCCCGAGATCCTGGCCGAGTCGGTCGTGTATTCGCTCGACATGGGTGCCTTGCTCGCGGGCACCAAGTACCGCGGCGATTTCGAGCAGCGCCTCAAGGGCGTGCTCAAGTCGCTCAAGGACAAGCCCAACGGCATCCTGTTCATCGACGAGATCCACACGCTGATCGGCGCCGGCGCCGCCGGCAACAGCGCCATGGACGCCTCGAACCTGCTCAAGCCGGCGCTCCAGTCGGGCGCCCTGCGGGTCATCGGGGCCACCACCTGGACCGAGTTCCGGCAGACCTTCGAGCGCGATCGCGCCCTGGCGCGCCGATTCCAGAAGGTCGAGGTCAACGAGCCCAGCGTCGAGGAGACCGTGCGCATCGTCGCCGGGCTCGCGAGCCGTTACCAGGAGCACCACGGCGTGCGCTACTCGCGCGCCGCGCTGCGCGCCGCCGCCGAGCTTTCGGCGCGCTTCCTGCGCGATCGCCGGCTTCCCGACAAGGCCATCGACCTGCTCGACGAGGCCGGTGCCGCAGCGCGTCTCGCCGGGCGCAAGCGCGTCGGCGTCGAGCAGGTGGAGACGGTGCTGGCGACCATGGCGCAGATCCCGCCGCGCCGGGTCAAGGGCGACGATCGCTCGCGGCTCAAGCATCTCGACGAGGAGCTGCGGCAGTTGGTCTTCGGTCAGGACCAGGCGGTGGCCCAGCTGACCTCGGCGATCAAGGTGGCGCGGGCCGGCCTTCGCTCGCCCGAAAAGCCCGTCGGCTCCTTCCTGCTGACGGGACCGACGGGGGTCGGCAAGACCGAGCTGGCGCGACAGCTGGCGGAGGCCCTCGGGGTCGCCTTCCTGCGCTTCGACATGAGCGAGTACATGGAGCGCCACAGCGTCTCGCGGCTGGTGGGGGCACCGCCGGGCTACGTCGGCTTCGATCAGGGAGGACTCCTGACCGAGGCGGTGAGCCAGAGCCCGCACGCGGTGCTGCTCCTCGACGAGATCGAGAAGGCGCACCCGGACGTCTTCAACATGCTCCTCCAGGTGATGGACCACGGCACGCTCACCGACACCAACGGCAAATCCGCGGATTTCCGCCACGTCATCCTCCTGATGACCAGCAACGTCGGTGCTCGTGAGCTCGAGGCCAGGCCCGTGGGTTTCGACGACCGGACTCCCGCCGGCGGCGATCACCGAGCCTACGAGCGCCTGTTCAGCCCGGAGTTCCGCAACCGCCTCGACGCGCGCATCGCCTTCCACGCCCTCACCGCCGAGGTCATGGAGCGCATCGTCGACAAGTTCGTCGGCGAGCTCCGGCAACAGCTGGCGGTGCGCAAGGTCGAGGTCGTGCTGACCCCGCAGGCGCGCACCTGGCTGGCGGAGAAGGGCTACGATCCGGCCATGGGTGCGCGACCGCTGGCGCGGGTGATCGACGAGCACGTCAAGCGGCCGCTGACCGAGAACCTGCTGTTCGGCGACCTCGAGCGCGGCGGGCGCCTCGAGCTGCGGGTACGTCGCGGCGAGCTGGCGCTGGTCACCACGGCGGCCTGACCGACGGTCGACCTCGCCTCCGAGCCACCGGGCCTGACATCGCCTCGGACCTACGCTATGATCTCGAAAGGGTCTGGTCTCCGAGCCTCTGACCTCCTTTCCGAGAGGACTACAGGGGCGGATCGAGCTTGGAGCCTCGGACCTCTAGAGCATCGCTCGAACAAGCCCTGGAGGCGCCGAATCGGCTCCGATCCCCCCTTGAAGAGCCGGTCGGTCTGCGGTCACCGAAACGCTCGATCCCATGTTTCCACCTCGGGGTGGAGGCCTGGAATCCGCCGGTTTCGGGTCTCGCCAGGGCGGAGGAAGCCTTGACCACCTCGACTCTTCTGGCACCACCGGCGGCGACCCGGACCGAACGACGGATCGGCCAGGTTCTCGGCCGTCGTCCGGGACCGACCCTCATCTGCTGCGGCTCGATGCATGGCAACGAGCCTGCCGGCTACCACGCCCTCAAGAAGGTCTTCGCTCAGCTCGAGAACCGCCGCGACGAGATCCGCGGCGAGTTCCTCGGCCTGGTGGGAAACCGTGCGGCCCTGGCCGCCGGCCGGCGCTTCCTGGCCGCCGATCTCAACCGTCACTGGTCCGCCCAGCGGGTGGTGGCGAGCCGCACCGGTGCCCTCGCCGAAAGCCCGATCCCCGAGGATCACGAGCTCCACCAGCTGCGCCAAGAGATGGAAGAGGCCTTCGGTCGAGCCCGTGGCCCGGCCCACCTGGTCGACCTCCACACCACTTCGAGCGACAGCCCGGCGTTCGTGGTCATGGCGGACACGCTGCGCAACCGCGAGTTCGCCCTCCAGTTCCCGAGCCCCATCATTCTCGGCCTCGAGGAAGAGCTCGAAGGGACCATGACCGACTACGTCATGAACCTGGGCCATGTGGCGATGGGCTTCGAGGGCGGTCGCCACGACGATCCCGCGTCCATCGATCTGTGCGAAGCGGCGATCTGGATCGCCCTGGTCGCGGCCGAGGTCCTCGACGCTGCGGCGACCCCCGAGCTCGAGCCCAGCCAGGCTCTCCTCGAGCGCATCAGCAAGGGGCTGCCGAGGGTCTTCGAGGTGCGGTATCGCCACCCGGTGCAACCGGAGGACGGTTTCGTCATGGAACCCGGGTTCGCCAGCTTCCAGGCGATCTCGACCGGGCAGCTCCTGGC
>JAGQSE010000235.1 GCA_020439725.1 Acidobacteriota bacterium | reverse complement strand
CTGATCCAGAAGAGCGACGGCACCTCGCTCTATGCCACCCGCGACCTGGCGACCATCCGTCACCGCATGAAGACCTGGTCGCCGGAGCTGATCCTCTACGTCGTCGGCGGCGAGCAGAGGCTCTACTTCCAGCAGCTGTTCAAAGCCGCCGAGCTCCTCGGCTACGGCGCCCACTGCGAACACGTGCCCTTCGGCCTGATCCGCCTGCCCAAGGGCCGCATGTCGACCCGCAAGGGCCGGGTGATCTTCCTCGAGGAGGTCCTCGACGAGGCCATCGCCCGCGCCGAGGCGATCCTCGAGGACCGCGAGCTGGGCACCGACGAGAAACGAAAGATCGCCGAGAAGGTCGGCATCGGCGCGGTCAAGTGGGCGGACCTGTCCCAGACGCGAACCAAGGACGTGCTCTTCGACTGGGACAAGATGCTCAACATGCAGGGCGACTCGGCGCCCTATCTGCAATACGCCTACGTGCGCATCGCCTCGATCCTGCGCAAGGCCGAGATCGAGGTCCCGGCCAAGGTCGACGCGTCGCTCCTCACCGAGGAGCCGACGATCGCCCTGGTCAAGGCGCTGGCGGGCTTCCCCGAGACCGTGGTCGCCGCCGCCGAGGGCTATTTCCCGCACCTCGTCGCCAACTACTTGATCTCGCTGGCGCGCGACTTCAGCTCGTTCTACAAGCAGGTGCCGGTGCTCCAGGCGGACTCGCCCGAGCTGGTCGCGGCGCGGCTCGGCCTGTGCCGCATGACCGGCCAGGTGCTGCGTCGGGGTCTCGGGCTCCTCGGCATCGAGTGCCCCGAGAGGATGTAGCCTCCCCGGCCCGGCGGCACCGTCAGCGGCAGAAGGAGAAGTGCCCGAGGAAGGGCACCAGCTGGGCCTCGTCCCCGACGGTGCCGGTGAGGTCGAGGGCGGTGTCGGGGCTGATGGGCTCGCGGTCCGGACCGCTCCACACCGCCAGCCGGAACCTCGAGTCGCCGGGGCAGCGCACCCACACCAGGTTCATCAGCGAGCCCCCGGGATGGAGGTCCTGGACGTCGCCCCGGGCGACGACATAGCGCAGCTCCTGGTCGCCGTCCTGCACCGTGCCGCGGCGCAGGACCTCGTCGATCTGTAGGTGGATGTCGATGTTCGAGAGCGCGTCGGGATCGTCCGTGACGCCCGAGAAGAAGTCGTCGACCCGCTGCCGGTCCTCTTTACCGATCGCTCGGTCCCCCATCGCCAGCGTCTCGAGATAGAGCAGCGTGTGCTCGGCGTCGCGTGAGATCTCGAGCGACGGCCCGGAGGTGGCTTCGTCGGTCGGCTCGCCCTCGATCTCCGGCGGAGCCTCGGCGGGTTGGTCTTCGACGGTCCGATCCTCGCGGGGATCATCGCTCAGGATCGCGATGCGCATCATGAACGGGATCTCGATGCCGAACTCCGCGCGGTAGCCCGGGGGCAGCTGGTCGGCGCCGAGGATGTCGAGGGCCTTGGCCTCGCGCGCCCCTGGGTCCTCCATCGACTTGGCGAAGTGCTCCATCGAGCGCACCCCCCAGAAGATCCCGCCGCCGACCAGCGCCGCGACCAGGAGGAGCCCGCAGCCGCAGCCGGCGGCCAAGAGCAGACAGGTGTTCTGGGACTTCTTCTCGGCGCTCATGCTTTCTCCTGCCGCGGGACGCGGCGACGGCGAGGACTACGCGAACTCTCCCTGCGGTGTTTTCTGCAGGTGTTTCGAGCGCGCGTCGCTAACATTCTCCCATGCGACGACGTGGGGAGGATCAGGAGGACCGCCGCGTGCAAGCCGCCACCCGATCCATCGAGCCCGAGCCACCGGCCATCGACCGCATCTTCGCCCTGCACCACCAGCGGGTCGCCCACGCCGCGTATCGCGTCACGGGCAACCCGAGCGATGCCGAGGACGTGATGCAGACCGTCTTCCTGCGCCTCCTGCGCCGCGTGCCCAGCGATCCGCCGGAGACCCTGGGTCCCTACCTGCACCGCGCCGCGGTCAACGCCGCCCTCGACCTGCTGCGGCGGCGGAAGCGCCGCCCGGCGGTCTCGCTCGAGGACGACGCGGCGGGCTCCGCACCCCGCGACATGGCCCCCGCGCCGGACCACGTCGGTCTCGGGTCGGAGCTCCGCCAGCAGCTGCGCCGAGCCATCGCCGGACTGTCGCCCCGGGCGGCCGAAATCTTCGTCCTCCGCTACCTCGAAGGCTATGGCAACAAAGAGATCGCCGAGCTCCTCGACACCACGCAGAGCACCGTGGGGGTGACCCTCCACCGCGTCCGCGAGCAGTTGAAGAAGGACCTCGGTTGCTACCTGGGAGAGCCGTCATGAGCCGCCGTCAAACCCCCGCCGATCCCGATCACGCCCTCGACAGCCTGCTCGCGGAGATACGCGACGAGAGCTTGGGGAGCGCAGCCCTCGAGCAGGCCGCGGCCCGCGTCCATCGCCGGCTGGCCCTCGAAGCCGAGCGCGACGGCGCAAGCCCCGAGGTCCTCGCAGGGTGTGATGACTTCCAGATGCTGATCCCGGCCTATCTCGTCGGCGAGCTTGCCGCCTCGCGAGCGCTGTTGCTCGAGGATCACACGCGTTCGTGTATCCCATGCCGTCGCGCGCTCAAGGCGGCGCGCACCGACGCTCTCGCGGCAGCAGCCCCCCCACCGGCGGCCCTTGCCACGCCCCGCCGGAGCCTTTTCGCGCTCCGTGCCGCGGCTCTGGTCCTGGCCGCCGTCGGCCTCGGCTGGGCCGCCTGGAGCCTCCTCGGCCTGGTACCGCTGCCCTGGGGACCGCCCACCGTCGTCGCTCAGGTCGACGGCGGCGTCTACCGCATGCACGGCGGCGTCTCCGAGCCCCTCCACGCCGGCGACGAGATCCCCTACGGCGCGACCCTGCGCAGCGACGGCGCGGGCGCCGCGGTGCTCACGCTGGCGGACGGCTCACAGGTCGAGGTCGGCCCGCGCGCCGAGCTCGAGGTCGAGCGTCGTCGTGGCGGCACGACCCTCCGCCTGGCCCGCGGCAACGTCATCGTCGAGGCGGCGCCCCAGGGCCGTGGACACCTCTTCGTCGCCACCGACGATTGCCTGGTGTCGGTGCGCGGCACGATCTTCGCCGTCAACCGCGGCACCAAGGGCTCGCGGGTGTCGGTGGTCGAGGGCGAGGTGGAGGTCGGCTACGGCAACCGCCAGGCAGTGCTCGAAGCCGGCCAGCAGGTCGCCACCCACCCGAGCATCGTGCCGGTGCCGGTGGCGGAGGAGATCTCCTGGAGCCGGCATTTCGACGAGTACGTGACCCTCCTCGGGGAGATCCGTGGGCTGCGCGAGGAGCTGCGGGCGGCGATGCCCCGGCACGGTCTGCGCTTCGCCTCGCGGCTGCTCGACCTGATGCCCGCCGATACCCTGGTCTTCGTGGGCATTCCCAACGTCGGCGCCGATCTCGACGACGCCTACGCGGTGCTCGCCGACCGTGTGGCCTCGAGCCCGGTTCTGGCGCGCTGGTGGCAGCGGAGCTTTGCCGACGGCGACGACGAGATGCGCGCCGGTCTCGAGCGCATAGCCCGGCTCAGCGAGCAGCTGGGGGACGAGATCGCGGTGGGTCTGCGTCCTGGCCCCGAAGGTGAGACCAGCCCGCGGGTGGTTCTCGTCGCCGAGGTCCAGGACCCCGACGCTCTCCGCCACGTGATCGATGACGAGCTCGCTGGCGCAGGTGACACCACGCCCTTCGTCGTGGTGGACGACCTCGACCAGCCGCCGGCGAACACCGAGGACCACCTCCTGATCCGCGTCGCCGACGGGCTCCTGGTCGTCGGCTCGCGGATCGAGGATCTCGTCGCCGTGGCCGATGCGGCCGGTGGCGGCGTCAACCCCTTCACTGACACCGTCCTCCACCAGCGGCTCGGGCAGGCCTACGCCGACGGCGTCGACTGGCTGGTGGGCGCCGACATGGGACGGCTCCTGGCCGAGAGCGACGGGGCCGACCTGACGGTTCTCGACCGGGCCGGAATCCTCGACGTCGACACCCTCGTCCTCGAGCGCCAGCGCGACGACCGCGACCACGTCCGGCACCGCGCGACGCTGAGCTTCGACGGTCCGCGCCGCGGCCTCGCGACCTGGCTCGCATCCCCTGCGCCCATGGCCTCCCTCGACTTCGTCTCCCCCGACGCCCACCTGGTGTCAGCGGCGCTGGTCAAGGACCCGGAGCTGATGATCGACGACCTCGTCGACCTCTTCCCGGCCACCGGCGGCTTCGACCTGGCGGCCCAGCTCGAGCGTCTCGAGACCGAGCACGGCATCGACCTGGCAGAGGATCTGGCGGGCCCCCTCGGTGGCGAGGTGGCCTTCGCCCTCGACGGACCGCTGCTCCCGACGCCCTCGTGGAAGGTGATCCTCGAGGTCTACGATCCCGACCACCTCCAGACCACCCTCGAGCGCGTCTTGGGCGAGCTGCAGCGCACCGATCCGGAGGGCAACCATGCAACCCTCGTCGGCGAGCGTGTCGGCGGCCGCACCTATTTCCGGCTCAGCGCCCCGGGATCGCCCTTCGAAGTGCACTACACCTACGACGACGGCTACCTGGTGGCGGCCCCCAGCCGGGCCCTCGTCGAGCGCGCTCTCGGCTACCGGGACTCCGGCTATACTCTCGTCCGCTCGCCCCGCTTCAGCAGCCTGCTGCCGCAGGACGGTCATGCCAACTTCTCGGCGATCTCTTACCAGAATGTCCAGCCGGTCTTGGGACCGCTGGCCCAGCTCTGGGGACAGGGAAGCCAGACGCTGACCGAGGAGCAGAGGCAGTTGCTCGAACAGCTCGCCAACGACGCGCCGGCAAGTCTGGCGTGCGCCTATGGCGAGGAGGATCGCATCGTGCTGGTCAACGACAGCGAGGGTGACTTCCTGAGCAACTTCCTGCTCGGTGCCACGGCGTTGTTCGATCACCGCGAGACGGACGGCCCAGGCCAGGGCGCGGCGGGACCCGACGCTTGAGGCCCGCATCGGGCGACGGTGACGCCCACCGGTCGCGCCCGGCGGCGGGCCGCGAAACATCCGGCACCGCCGGGAAGTAAGGGAACGCCATGGATCCGGTGATCGAGCTCGACGAACTCCAGGTGTCCCTCGGCGGGCGGCCCGTGCTGCGCGGGCTGCGCGGTGCCTTGAAGGGCAACGCCATCGGCCTGTTGGGGCCCAACGGCGCGGGCAAGACGACACTCCTCCACACCCTCCTGGGCTTCCACAAGCCGCAGGCCGGCGGCGCCCGCATCCTGGGGCACGACGTGCGCTCGGATGCGCGAGCGGTGCGCCAGCTGATCGGCTACATGCCCGAGCGCGACGCCTTCATCGCCGGCATGACGGGGATCCACTTCGTCCGGCTGATGGCCGAGCTCAGCGGTCTACCCTCCGGCGCGGCCCTCGAGCGGGCGCACGAGGCGATGTTCTACGTCGGCCTCGGCGAGGCCCGCTACCGTCCCCTCGAGAGCTACTCGCTGGGTATGAAGCAGCGGGCCAAGCTGGCCCAAGCGCTGGCCCACGGCCCGCGGCTGGTCTTCCTCGACGAACCCACCAACGGTCTCGACCCGCCGGCGCGGCAGCGGATGCTGCAGTTGATTCGCGACCTGCGCGACGGCGGCGAGGTCCGGCTGGTGTTCTCGTCGCACCTGCTGCGCGACGTGGAGGAGTGCTGCGACGAGGTGTTGATCCTGAAGGACGGCCAGATCGCCGCCTACTGCGATCTCGAGGCCGAGCGGCGCACCAACCGCACCTTCCTCGAGCTGGAGCTGCGCGGCGACCGCGACGGCTTCGCCGCGGCCCTCGCCGCTCTCGGCGCCGAGACCGCCCGCCACGGGGCCCGACGGCTCAAGGTGGTGCTCAAGGACGGGGTCGGCGTCCGCGATCTCTACCGCCTGGCGGGCGAGCACCGGGTCCAGCTGCGGCGGATGCTGTACAAGCGCGATTCGCTCGAGGACATCTTCCTCAAGGCCATGGAAGGGACCCCCGATGGCAGTCTATGAGCACACCTACCGGCGCTACGAAGGGCCACTGACCAGCCCCGGAAGGCGCTGGGCGGTGATCCCGCGCTACGCTCTGCGGAGTCTCTTCGCCTCTCGGCTCCTGCTCGCCTTCTACGTGCTTTGCCTGGTACCGCCGCTGCTCGGAGCGCTGGTCCTCTACCTGCGTTTCTACTCGTCGTCCCTCGCCGCTTTCGGTCTCGACCTGCGATCCTTCCTGACCATCGACGAGATGTTCTTCGCCGTCCAGCTGATCTCGCAAGGGGCTCTCGCCTTCTTCCTGACCGTGGTCATCGCACCCGCGATGATCTCCGCCGACTTGCGTAACGAGGCCTTGCCGCTCTACCTCAGCCGGCCCATGACCCGGCCCGGCTACCTGTCGGGCAAGGCCGTGGTGCTGGTGTTGTTGCTGTCGGGAATCACCTGGGTGCCGATCCTCGGGCTGTGGCTGATCCAGACCTACCTCGAGGAGGGCTGGGCGGCCCGCTTCGCCTGGCTGCCGCTCAACCTGCTGATCGCCAGCGGCGTGTGGATCGCAGTCCTCTGCCTCCTGGGCCTCGCCGTCTCGGTGTGGGTCAAGTGGAAGACGCTGGCGCGGCTCGGCCTTTTCGCCTACTTCTTCGTTTCGGCGGCCATCGCCGCTCTGGTCGACGTCATTTTCGGTCGCATCTCGCAAACGCCCTGGAGCGATTCGCTGAGCCTCTTCACAAGCGTTCGCGTGGTGTGGCGCGCGCTGCTCCACCGCCCCCCCGCCGGCGGATTGCCGACCTGGGCCGGCGCGCTCTCGTTGGTCGTCCTGTGCGCGCTGTGCGCCTGGCTCCTCGACCGCAAGCTCCGGGCCTACGAGGTGGTCAAGTGAGCGGCCCGGTGCTCCGCCCGGCGGTGGAGGCGGACCGCCCGCGCGACGACTCGATCGTCTTCGAGAACGTCTCGCGCTTCTATGGCGAGGTCCTGGGGATCAACCGCGTCAACCTGATCCTGGGCCCCGGGATCACCGGCCTCGTCGGCCCCAACGGCTCGGGCAAGAGCACCTTGATGAACCTGGTCACCGGGCTGCTGCGCCCGACCCAGGGCCGCGTCCGGGTCCTCGGCCTGTCCACCGACCAACCCGAGGTGCTGTTTCGCCGGGTGGGTTATTGCAGCCAGTTCGACGGCTTTCCCAAGGGTCTGACCGGCTACCAGTTCCTCTATGCCTTCCTGCGCGTCCACGGCTTTGGCCACGGCGATGCCGAACGCCTCGCCTGGCGGGCCATCGACCGGGTCGGATTGCGCGACGCCGCCGGCCGCAAGGTCGCCGCCTACAGCAAGGGCATGCGCCAGCGCATCAAGCTGGCCCAGGCCCTCGCCCATGAGCCGCGGGTCCTGGTCCTCGACGAACCCTTGAACGGACTCGACCCGATGGCCCGGGCCGAGGTCCTGGCGCTGCTCGAGGAGCTACGGCAGGCCGGCTGCTCGGTGCTCCTGTCGAGTCACATCTTGCACGAGCTCGACGTCTTGTCGGACCGCGTCGTGCTGCTCGACAGCGGTTACATCGTGGCCGAGGGCGAGGTCGAGGGGGTGCGCGACGAGATGGAGGAGCACCCGCTTCAGATCCTGATCCGGTGCGATCGTCCCGAGCTGGTCGCCGCGGCGATCTTCGAGCATCCCGAGTCCGTGGGTGCCCAGCTCCACCGCGACCGTCGCGGGCTGGTGGTGAGCACCCGCGACGCCGATCGGTTCCATCTGTTGCTCAACCGCATCGTGGTCGACCGGGGCCTCGACATCGAGCGGGTCGAGCCGGCGGATGCCGACGTCCATGCGCTTTACGAATACCTGATCGGCGCAACGGGAGAGCTGCGATGACCACCCCCGCGACCTATGGCCAGGACATCCCCGCACCGCCGCCGCCGCCGAGCCTATGGCGCGCCCAGCTGGCGGGGGTGGTGCGGCTCGAGGCGCGGAAGACCCTGCTCGGCAGCCGGGTTCTGCCTTTGCTCCTCCTCGCCGGGCTGCCGCTCGGCTTGCTGCTGCTCCTGGCGATCGTGCCGCTACCCTCCGAGATCCGCCAGGGCATCGACGGCGTCGCCCTGTTTGCCGGCATCTATCGCGTCTTCTTCCTGAGGATCGCAATCTTCGTCGGCTGCTTGGTGGTCTTCATCCAGCTCTTTCGTGGCGACCTCATGGAGCGGAGCCTGCACTACTACTTCTTGTGCCCGATCCGGCGCGAGCTCCTGATGGCGGGCAAGTTCCTCGTCGGCCTGGCCTCCACCGGCGTGATCCTGGGCATTTCGACCGCCGGCAGCTACGTCCTCGCGGTCCTGCCCTTCGCCGCCGGCCGGCCGGGGTTCGGTGACCTCCTGGGCCAGGCCGTCGCCTACACCGCGACGACCCTCCTCGGCTGTCTCGGTTACGGCGCGCTGTTCATGCTCGCGGGCCTCTACGTCAGGAACCCGGTGGTCCCGGCCATGGCGCTCTTTCTGTGGGAGCTCCTCAACCCCTTCCTCTTCTCGTTGCTCCGGAAGATCAGCGTCATCTACTACCTCCAGTCGATGCTCCCCGTGCACCTTTCCGAGGGGCCTTTCGCGATCCTCTCGGACCTGGTGTCGCCCTGGCTCGCCGTCCCCGGTCTCCTCCTCGTCGCCGGTCTCGCCCTCGCCCTTTCGGCCTGGCGCATCCGGAACCTCGAGATCACCTACGCCAACGAGTGATTCGGGGTCTCGATTCCGCTCCCCACCGCTCGTTCCACACCCGTCGCTCCAGACCGAGACGGCAGCGGGTGAGAGCCGGCTCCCCGGTTTGGTAGACTCGAAGTCTTTCGAATTCGGTCGTTGTCTTCGACCGGCGCTCCCGCCATAGGGACCCGCCGCCGGAGCCTAGAGGGGACCTCGAGCAGCATGACGTTGGCGACCACCCGACGCCGGGCGAAGTGGCTTTCGCCGTGGATCTGCGGCCTCTCCGGTTGGCTCGCATTGGCCATCGGCCCGCCAGCCGATGCCGCCGCGCCCTCTCCGCGCCCCCTCTCCGAGGCCGAACGCCAGGGTGTGATCCTGGCTCTCGACTATTTCGATCAGGGCATCGAGGCCTGGTGGGTGAGCCTGGCACCCGACGCGCCGTTGCGCACCTTCGGCGCCGAGGCGGGTCTGCGCGAGCTCGAGGTCCGGACGGGACCGATTGCGGGCGCCACCTGGCGACTGCAGACGACGACGGCGGAAGGGGCCGAGAACCACGCCGTGTTCGCGATCGAGTATGCCTCGGGGATGGACGAGCGTCTCGACCTCGAGCTCCGCGACGACCCCGACTGGGGCTGGCGGCTGGTCTCGGTCCGCAGTCTGGCCGACCCACCGCCGGCGGTGGAGGACGCCGAAGCGCCAGCGGATCCCGAGCCCGAAGATCTCGCGACCCTGGCGCCCGCGGAAACCGCCGATCATCGCCTGCCCTGGTTCGTGAGCCTGTCGCTGAGCGCTCTCGTCCTGGCGATCGCGGCGATGGCGGTGCGTCGGCGGCGGACGGCGTGGCTCGCCGGCGCCGGAGCGGTCCTCCTGCTCGGAGCGGCGGGCGCCCTGTGGCTCGTCCCTCGGCTCACCATCCCGGAGCCACGGCCCGCCGACCTCGAGACCGCCACGGCCGGGGATCCCTCGCTCCCCGAGCTCGGCTCGTTGCTCGCCCTGCGTCGCGAGCTGGCTTCGGGTGCCCCGCCAGCGACCGTGGCGATCTCCGAGAGCGGGCTGGCGGGGGACGTGGAACGGCTTTGGCAGGCGCAACGGGCGCTCGACGACGGCGATCTGGCCACCGCCCGCGAGCTTCTCCCGACGAGCTCCACCGACGATGCACCGGCGCTCGGTGACCTGCTCCGGGCGCGGCTCGCGACGCTGGCCGGTGACCTGACCGAAGCCGCCATCGCCTACGAGCGAGCCGTCGAGTCGTTCCCGAGCCATGACGGGCTGTGGCTCGAGGCCGCCCAGGCCCTGCTGGTCGCCGGTTTCGAAGACCGGGCCATGGACTACCTCGAGCGCTGCGCCGGCATCGGCTCGCGAGACGCCGACGTCTACTACCTGCTGAGCGCCGTCGACGTCTACGAGGCCCGCGAAGATGCGGCGGTGGAGCACTTCGTGACCGGGTGGGATCTGCTCGCCCAGGAGCGCAAGGATCTGTTTCGCCAGCCGGCGGTCTCGGCGCTCATGGACCGCCCCGAAGTCCTGCGCCGGCTCGACCTGAGCTCGACGGAGGAGCCCAAGGTGGTGGTGCCGCGCTCACCGGGCCGCGCCCTCGAGCTTCCGGTGGGCTCTCGAGCTCAGGTGGCGGCGGCCATGCTGCGGGTTGAATTGGCCGGAGCGACGCTGCTGGTGCCTGGCGGCGCCGAGCTCGCCCCGCGAGGCGTCGAGGTGGTCGACGGCGGTGCCTGGGAGCGCGACGAGGAAGAGGAGGCGCTGGCCGAGCTGTCGAGCCTGATCACCACGTCGAGGAGCGGGCTCCTGGTCCGTCCTCGTCTGCGCCGGCGGCTGGAGGTCGCGACGCGCGCCCTCGGTCGTCTTCAGCGATGGGACGACCTCCTCGAGGTCACCGCCAACCTCGACCGCAGCCCCAAGGACGCGCCCTCCGAGCCGCTTCGCTGGCGGGCCCTGGCCCTCGAGCGTACCGGTCGCGGCGAGGAGGCCCGGGACCTCCTGGTCCAGCTGGCCCGCCGCAACCTGGACAAGCAGGTGCGCGAGCCCGGGACCCTCCTGCAGCTGGCGGATCTCCTCGCCCGGGACGGCGAATACGACCTGGCGATCCGGCTCACCTCCCGCGCCAACTCGCAGCTCCCGCTCTTCGCCGACCCACAGCGATCGCGCCGCTACCGCATGGATCAGCAGCTCGCCTCGTCGTATCGGGTCTATCGCAGCCGGCACTTCGAGGTGCGCTATCCGCGGGATCGATCCTCGTACCTCGCGGAACGGCTGGCCAACCTGATGGAGGAGGAACGAAGCCGTCTGCTGCGCTGGATCCCCGCCGGCGAGGAGCCGGTGGAGGTCCACCTGATCCCCTTCGACGAGTTCATGGCGACCTTTGGCGGCCGCATCGACATCCTGGGCCTCTATGACGGCAAGATCCGCGTCCCGATGGCGGACGTCTGGAGCTTCCAGCCGGAGATCGTGGCCATCCTCAGCCACGAGCTCGCCCACGCCATGATCGCCGACACCACCGGCAACCTGGCGCCGCGGTGGTTCCACGAGGGCCTGGCCCAGCACGTCGAGATGCTCTCCGCCCGCGCCAATCCCATGCCCGACTACGACCGCGCCGGCGGCCTCCTCTCGCTGCCGATGCTCGAAGGGGCGCTGGCGGGATTCACCCACCCGCGGCTGGTGGCGCAGAGCTACGACCAAGCCGCCTGGACGGTGCACTATCTCGAGCGGCGCTATGGCAACGACGGGATCCGCCGGCTTCAGATGGCCTTCAAGGAAGGTCGCTCGACCGATGAGGCCATCGCCGCCGTCCTCCGTCGAACCCTGCCGGAGTTCGACGCCGATCTGAAGCGCTGGTGGATCTACGAGGCGCCATCGGCCTGGAAGACTCCCGTCCGGCGCTACGTGCTGAGTCCCGACAACAGCATCCGGTTCTGATCGTCACCCGGCTCGGCGACGACGACCGTCGGCGCGTCGCCGGATAGAGGTCTGCGCGGCACGGCACCCCGGTGGGTCTCGGAGTAAGATGGCGAGCCTATGAGCCGTAACGCCCTGCTCGCCGTCGCCCTCTTCGCCGTCAGCGCTCTCGCCCCGCACGCCCTCGCCGACGATCCGGCCGCAAGGCGGCTCCTGGGCGAAGCTCAGCGACTCGAGCGCAGCGGCGACGTCGACGGGGCGCTCCGCGAGTACCGGCTGCTGGTCGACCGCTTCCCCGCGGATCCCGTCGCGGAGGAGGCGCAGTACTCGATGGCGGCGGCGCTCTACGGGCGGGGCGATTCGGTGCCGGCTCGCCAGACCGCCGACGAGCTGATCGCGAGCAAGCCGCGCTCGCCCTGGGCCGCCGCGGCCTACGTGCTCGAGGGGCGGATGCTCACCGAGCATCCGAGCGGACCGGATGACCTGGAATCCGCGCGGGCGCTGCTCCGCCGGGTCCCGCTCCTCTTCGGCCCCGAAAGCTATCCGGAGCTCGCCTGGCGCACCCAGGCGCGGGTTCTGGCGGGCGAGATCGGCCTGCACCTCGGTCAGTACCCACAGGCCGCCGGCGAGTTTCTCGGCGCCATCGAGGACGAGCCGCCGTCGGAGTGGACCGCGCGCGCCCGGCTCGGGTTGGCGACGGTGTTCCTCGCGGACGGCGAGTGGACCGCGGCCGCGGGCGAGCTCGAGCGCACGGTGGAAGCAGGCGGGGTAGAGGCCGCGGTGGCACGGCAGCGGCTCGGCGCGATCCACCGGTTGCAGGTGCGTCCCGCCGCCGGCCAGGCGGCGTGGCAGAAGGCACGACTGATACCGGTACCGGGGACCGAGCTGCGCAAGCCCAGCGGGGTCGCCGCAGAAAACGACGGCAGCGTCGTGGTCGGTGACCGCAGCTCGGACACGGTGTACCGCCTGGCACCGGACGGTTCCCTGGCGGACCGCCTCGAGCTCACCGAACCCGGCCGCCCGTGGGCCCAGGAGGACGGCGTCTACCTGCCGTCCGGGGATACGGTGACCCGCCTCGGGGACCGGTCGGCGCAGAGCTTCGTGGCGCCGCGGGGCAAGAAGCTCGAGCCGGTCAAGGACCTCGACGCGGGTGTTCGCGGTACCTTGGGCCAGTGGTATCTGCTCGATCATCAGAGCAAGCGGGTGCTGGTCTTCGTCCCCACCGGCCGCTACCTGGCGACCCTCGCCGAGGGCGATCCCGTCGACGTGGCGCAGGACCCCCGCGGCCGGATCTACGTCCTCGACCGCAAGCGCGGCGACGTCACCCGCTTCGCCACCGACGGCAGCTCCGAGGGCGTCTTCGTCCACCACGACGGGCGCCGGCCGGAGGCCCTCGAGATCGACGACCTGGGCGACGTCTACATCCTCGACCGTGACTCCGGGCGGATCTCGGTCTACGACCCGGGGGGCCAGCTCCTGGCCACCTTGGGACCGCAACTACCGGGTGGCATCGAGCTCAAGAACCCCGTCGACCTGGCGGTGGACGGCGCCGGTCGGGTGATCGTCCTCGACGGCAAGCAGAGCGCACCGGTGGTGATCGAATGAGGGGCCCGACGATGTCTCCACGCTGCCCTTCCGGCTGGCGCTCGCTGCTCGCCGGCGCTCTGCTGAGCCTCGTCGCGCTGCCCCTGGCGGCGCAGATCCACGAGGAGGACCTGCCGCCGGACAGCTTCACCGAGATCGCCTACGAACGGCTGACCACCGCCGAGCTCCAGGAGCGTTTCCAACAAGCGGTGGCCGCCGTCGACGCCGCGCCGGCGAGCGACGACACCCTACGCCGGCTGACCGATCTGCGCTCGATCCTCGAAAGCCGTCTTGCCGAGCAAGGCCCCGAGGAGGCCGCGCAGGCGGCGCAGGACCGCACGCTGCTCCGCGAATGCCTGCTGCTCCTGGCGCGCGTCCACCTGGCACGGGGCAACGGCGAAGGTGCCGACGTCGAGCTCCAGC
>JAGQSE010000234.1 GCA_020439725.1 Acidobacteriota bacterium | reverse complement strand
CAGGCACCGCGCCGCCGGCAGCCGCTCCGCACCGCCGTCGCGCAGGTGCTCCACCAGCGAGGGGCGCAGGCCGTCGATGGCCGCGGGGAAGCGCGGCAGGCCCTCGAGGACGTAGCTCAAGAGACCGAGCATGGTCTCGGCGTCGAGATCCTGCTGGAAGCGCAGCCAGTGGTGGGCGAGGCGGCGGAAGGCCTGGGCCCCGCCGATGCGGGCCAGCGCCTCGGCGGCCAGCGGACCGACCATCAGATCGGTCAGGAGACCCGCCAGCGGTTGCACCGCCACCGGTGAGCGGATGTCGCCGAGGGCTTCCACCGCGGCCAGCTGGAGCCAGGAGTCGCCCTCGAGGAAGGGCAGCAGGTCGGGGATGGTCCGCGCGTCCCCCAGGTGGCCGATGGCGACGATGACCGCCTGGACGACGTTGAGGTCGGGGTGGCGGAGCTGGGCGCGGAGCGACTCGAGGGCCCGCGGGTCCTTGAGGTGGTCGAGGACCAGCACCGCCTGGAGGACCACGTCGTCGTCCGGGTCGCGCAGCAGCTCCACCGCCAAGGCGAAGCCGCGGCTGCCCCGCATCTTGAGCATCTCGAGCCCGGCGTTGCGCAGCACCCCGTCGGCGTCGTTGCGCAGATATCCGGTCAGGATGTCGTCGGACAGCACCGCCGCCCCCATGCGCAATGCCCGGCTCCGCACCCCGGGGCTCGGGTTGCGGATCAGTCGCGTGATGGCCTCCACCCTCTGGTCGAGGGGCATCGTGGGCAGGCGGTCGAGGAGCTGGATGCACTCGTCCCAGGTGGCCTCGGAAGCGCCGGCGTTCAAGGGTTTCTCCATCGCTCTATCACTCCACTCGGTTGTCAGCGCCCCTCGCCACGGGGCCGCGCGGATCACCGGACACCTCTGCTGCGAGCCCGGGAGCGTTCACCAGCCGGTCGACGTCGAGCAGGATCAGCCACCCCTGCCGCAGCGCCACCAGACCCGCCACCTCCTCCGACCGCTCGCCGCGGGCGATGGTCGGCAGCGGCCGCACGACCGTGGGCGGTAGCTCGATCGGACGTTCGACGCGATCGACCAAGAGACCGAAGCGGCGGCCGCCGGCGCGCACGGCCACCACCCGCTGCCGGCGGGACGAGACCGGCAGGTCGGCGAGCTCGAGGCGGCGGCGCAGATCGAGCACGGGGACCCGTCCGCCGGTGCCCCGCAGCACGCCACAGACCGGGGACGGCGCGCCGGGCTCCGGCTCGATGTCGCCGAAGGCGTGGATCTCGTCGACACGCTCGAGGGACACCGCGAAGCGCTCGGGGCCCAGGCGGAAGGCCAACCACGACGGCCGGGCGTCGACGCTCATGGGGCGGACACGGCCTCGGGGGCGGCGAGCACCGCCGGGTCCAGGATCATCACCACCCGCCCATCGCCGAGGATGGTCGAGCCGGCGACGCCCGCGGGCGCTCCCACCAGCCGGTCCAACCCCTTGACCACGATGTCCCGGATGCCGCCCAGGCCGTCGACCAGGAGGCCGCGGTGCTGCCCGAAGGCCTCGACCAGGACGACGAACCTCTGCCCGAGCGCCGTCCCGTCGGCAACCGCCGCCGGCAGACCGAAACGCCGACCGAGGTCGACCAGCGGCACCACCTGGCCCCGCCAGCGCAGCACCTCGCCGTGGTGCAGCGCGTGCAGATCCTCGGCGGTGAAGCGCAGGCTCTCGATCACCGCACCCAGCGGCAACGCGAACTCCTCCTCGCCGACCCACACGAGGAGCGCCCGTGTGATCGACACCGACAACGGCAGGCGCAACAGGAAGCGGGTGCCCTCCCCGACCTCCGAGGCCACTTCGACCCGGCCGCCGTGGCGCTCGACCGCACCCGCCACCGCCGCCAGACCGATGCCACGGCCGGCGGAAAGATCGGTGCCGCCGCGGGTCGAGAACCCCGCCTGGAAGATCAGCCCGTAGGGGCCGCGCTCGAGATCCGCCGTGGCGCCCCGCCTTTCGGCCTCCTGCTGCAGCTGGTCGGTGTCGATGCCCGCACCGTCGTCGGCGACCTCGATCAAGACCTCCTGGCCCTGCACCGAGGCCGAGAGACGGATCCGCCCGACCACCGACTTGCCTGCCTGGCGGCGCGCTCCGGGCTCCTCGACACCGTGGTTGACGGCATTCCGAACCAGGTGGCCGAGGGCTTCGCTGGCGAGCTCGAGGAGTGACTTGTCGAGGGGCGTCTCCCCGCCCTCGGTATCGAAACGCACCTGCTTGCCCTCCCGCGCCGCCTCGTCGTGGACGATGCGGTTCAGATGGCGAAAGAGCGATTGCAGCGGCACCATCCGCAGCTTCAGGATCCGGTCCTGGGCGAAGTCGAGGGTCTTCTCGAGGGATTGCCGCACCGCCTCCGTCTCGTCCCACGCGTCGTGGCTCTCGCGGGCCTCGGGGGCGAGACGGCGGCGCAGCCGCTCCATGCCGTCGGCAAGGCGGTTGCGGTAGAGCAGCACCTCCGCCTGCAGCTCGACCAGCGCGTCGAGCTCGCTGAAGGGCACCCGCACACCGCCCAGCGCCAGCTCCTGGCTCGCCTCGCCCAGCAGGTCCTGATCGGTCCCGGCCTCCGCTGTCTCGCTCTCGCCTTGGACTAGCCGCCGCAGCAACCGTCGGAAGGTGTCGACACCCTCGAGGAGGCCGACGACCTGGGGCCGCTCCAGATCGAGCTCGTCGACCTGGTCCTCCATGCCGTGGGCCAGCTGCTGGAGCTCCGACAACCCCATCATTCCGGAGTTGCCCTTGAGGGTGTGGAGCTCCCGCCGCGCCTGGGCCATCGCCTCGGGCCGCTGCGCGGCGGCCTGGCCGGGGAGCGCCAGCAACAGCTCCTCCACCGCGTCGAGACGCTCTCGGGCCTCGAGCACGAAGTCTTCGAACAGCTCTTGGAATTCGTTGTCCACGACCCGGCCAGCCTCTGGAGGGAAACGTAGCTCTACCGCGAATACTGCTCCCAACGGCGGAGGTCGAAGTGTCGCGCCCCGCCGGGGCGATGTCAAGGGCGTGCGAGCGAGTCTTACAGCACTCCCTTGCACGCTCTACGCGCCATCCGCTACGCTACCTGCCGAACGCTTGCAGGCCGGCACGACGCCGGATGGATGCATTGGAGGCGGGCCGGGTCCGCTCGGGATCGGGTGCGCCGATGGAATTCTCCCCTTGGAGGCAGGTCGTGTCGCGCAAAAAGTTCCTGGTCATCGACGACTCGAAGCTCATCCACAAGATGTTCAACGTCATGCTGCGCCAGTACGAGGTGGTTCACGCCTTCGACGGGCGCGAAGGGCTGCAGCTCCTCGGCCAGCATTCGGACGTCGACGCGATCCTCCTCGACATCAACATGCCCAACATGAACGGCCTCGAGTTCCTCGCCACGGTCAAGGCCGATTCGGGGTTGGCCGAGCTGCCGGTGGTGATCATCTCCACCGAAGGGAAGGAAGAAGACACCGCGCGCGCCATGGCCGCCGGTGCCTCGGCCTACATCAAGAAGCCCTTCGATCACAAGCAGCTGCTCGACGTCATCGCCGGGCTCTGAGCCGCCCGTCCCGGCGGCGCTCCGCTACCAGTCCACCGCCAACCGTACCGCCTCGCGGGAGCCCCGCGGACGGTACAGGACATAGCCCTCGCGACGCCCGAAGAGGTAGAGGTCGCGCAGGATCTCGACGTCCTTCAGACAGTAGTCGCGTACCAGGTCGAGCCGTCCCTGGCGCACCCATTCGAGGCTCTGGAGCCCGTCCGCCGTCTTGCCCACCCCCAGCGTCGCCGAGGCGAGATGGTCGAGCCCCAGCCGGTGTCCGAGCCGGCGGTGGACGTCCTCGAGGAGATCGAGGCTCGGCAGCGTGCGCGAGTAGTCCTCTCCCGTGTAGCCGTTCAAGACCTTGTAGTCGAAGCCCTTCGAGTTGAAGCCGATGACCAGGTCGGCGCCGCGGAGCGCTTCGACCAGGTCCATCACCTGGGCTTCCTCGTAGATCTCGAAGCGGTTCTCCTCGAGAAAGCAGACCACCCCCACCGCCACCCCCATGCGATGGGCCTTGTGCCAGCCGCCGACCTCGTCCGCCGAGCGTAGCGTCTCGAGATCGAACAGCACCGTGGTGGTCGGCCCCTCGCCGGCCCGGCGGCTCGGTCGCGGCTCGGTCTTGGCTGCCGTCGTCTCGCTCTTGCGCCGTGGGGGCCGCCGCTTCGGCCGGCCCGCGACCGGGTCGGGAGCGACGTCGGGTTCCTCGGTCTCAATAGGCTCGGCCATGGTTTCCTCCACCCGGGACGGCGCTTCGTCAGCCACCGCCTCGGCCTCCGCCGCCGCGCGGCGCTCGGCTTCGCTCGTCCGGTCGACGGCGTCGAGATCCATCTCGGGTACCGGTGCGGCGGCAACCACCGGTTCCTCGCGGGCGAGCAGCAGCCGGAGCAGGCGCGCGGCGCCGGCCTTGTCGAGGGGACGGTTGCCGTTGCCGCACTTGGGGCTCTGGATGCACGACGGGCAGCCGCTCTCGCAAGGACAGGCGTCGAGCAGCTGGAGGACCCGCTCGAGGAGCCCCGCAAGCTGGTCGAAGATGCCGGTGGTGATCCCCGCGCCCCCGGCGTGGCCGTCGTAGAGGAAGACGGCACCGGTGCCCACCTGCGGGTGGTACGGGATCGAGATCCCGCCCAGGTCGCCGCGATCGCACAACGCGAAGGTGGGGAGCAGAGCCAGCGCCGCGTGCTCGGCGGCGTGGAGCGAGCCCATGAACTGCTCGCCGTGGTGCTGGAGCGTCTCGTCGATGTCGCGGCCCGCGGACCACCACAGACCCACGGTCTCGAACTCCATGGCCGGCAGCTCGAGAGGGTAGCGCCCTTCGACCTGCTGGTTCTGCATCTGCTTGCGCTCGTAGCCCACCGTCCGCTCCTTGACCCGGAGCCGCCCGGTCCAGGCGTGGAGCGGTCCCTCGGAGCGCTGATCGAGAACCTCGAGGACCATGGTTTCCTTCTCGGTCAGGGGCGTCGTGAAGTAGTCGACGTCGACCGCCTCGGCCACCGCCTCGCCGGCCTCGAGGTCGAGCTCGGAGACCAGGAACTGACGCCCCTGGTGGAGATAGATCGCCCCCGGGTGCGCCTCGCGCGGTGCCCGGGGCCCGTCGAGGGTGCCGATCACCGGCCCGGAAACACCACGGCGGATGCGGCAGGTCCGGCCGCTGCCCCGCAAGGTGACGTCGCGGTGCGGCCGCCGGCGGCGCGCGAAGAGCTCGCGACCGTCGGCGGACTCGAGGAGCTCGCCCTCGGCGACCAGGGCTTCGATGGCCGCGCCGTGGCGAGCGAAGAGCTCCGCGTCGCCGTCTCGCCGCAGCGCCTTCTCCGCGGCGGCGCAGACCAGATGAGCAGCCGCCACCGCCGGGTTCGTCGGGTCGACCATCAAGCGCTCGCAGGGGCGGTCGAGGAGCTCACCGGGGTGGTCGAGGAAGTACTGGTCGAGGGCGTCGGGCAACGCCACCAACGCCGTCAACGACTCGCGACCGGCCCGCCCGACACGCCCCGAACGCTGCCAGGTGGCCATGACGCTCCCCGGGTAGCCGACCAGGATGCAGGCGTCGAGACCGCCGATGTCGATCCCCATCTCGAGGGCCGAGGTCGAGATCACGCCGTCGAGGGTGCCATCGAAGAGCTGCTGTTCGATCGAGCGGCGTTCCTCGGGCAGAAAACCCGCGCGGTAGCTGACCACCCGGCGACCGAGCTCGGGCCGGCGGCGCCGCAGCCACGAGTAGAGCAGCTCGGTGATGCGCCGCGCCTTGGTGAAGACGATGGTCTTGAGGCCCTCGTCGAGAAAGCTCGTCAGCAGATCGAGGGCGGTCGTGTAGGGGCTCGCTTCGGGGCGGTAGAGCACCAGGTGACGACCCTGACGGGGCGCCCCGGAGGTTTCGACGACGGTGCACGGTCGGCCCACCAGGCCGGCGGCGAACTCCGCGGCGTTGGCGGCGGTGGCCGATGAGGCGATCACCGCCGGCTGGGCGCCCTCGAGCCGTGCGACGCGCAGCAGGCGCTGGAGGACATGGTGGAAGTGGCTGCCGAAGAGCCCGCGGTAGGTGTGGAGCTCGTCGAGCACCACCCACCGGAGGTCGCGGAGAAAGGGCACCCAGCTCTGCCAGTGGGGCAGGATGCCGAGGTGGAGCATGTCCGGGTTGGTGATCAGCACCCGCGGCGGGTCGTCACGGATCTTGCGCCGCTCCGCCGTCGGCGTGTCGCCGTCATAGATGGCGGCCACCGGCGAGGTCAGCCCCGCGCGCTCCGCCAGGGCCTCGATCTTGCCCCGCTGATCCTGCCCGAGGGCCTTGAGCGGGAAGAGGAAGAGCGCCCGGCCAGGGCCGCCTGCGAGGGCCCTTTCGAGCACCGGCACCTGGAAGATCACCGACTTGCCCGACGCCGTCGGGGTCGTCACCAGGACGTCGCGGCCGGCCCGCGCCGCCCCCAGGCCTTCTACCTGGTGGCTCCACAGCCGGTCGACCCCGGAACCCGACAGCGCCGCCGACAACGCCGCGGGCAGCGGCGGATCGACCTCGCCGAAGGCTTCGGGCGACGCCTCGAGATAGCGATGGTAAACGGTCTGGGGGCCGAGACGCGGGTGCTCCGCGAGCCGCACGAGGAGGTCTTCGAGATCCGGGGCGCTGGCCATCGGGCAGAGGATACCCCGCCGGTCGGGACCCGGCGACGGGCAGCCAGGTCCCGTGATGCGGGGGTCGAGTCGTGGGTCGGAGCTTCACCGGAGGTCCAAGGGCCTCCGGTGATCCGCTCAGAGAAGCTTCATGAAAGAACGACTCCAGCGGGGCTTGAAGCCGTGGTCACGGTCGAGGGAGAAGGCCACCGCCGAAGCCCGGCCGACGATGCGATGACGCTCGACGGTGCCGAAGTAGCGCGAGTCCTTCGAGTTGTCACGGTTGTCGCCCATGACGAAGTACTGCCCCTCGGGCACCTGGACCGGGCCGAAGTTGCGCTCCCAGCGATTCGACAGGGGATAGGGCTGGAAGAGGACCGGATGATCCATGCCGCCGATCTCCTCCTCGTAGAGCCGCCCCTGACGGGTGCTGCTCTGGGCCCCTTGGTTGAGGTCCTTGGGATCGAGCCACTCGTAGCGCGCCACCTGGCCGTTGATCACCAGCCGGTTGTTGCGCAGCTCGATGACGTCGCCGGGCAGCCCGACGACCCTCTTGACCAGCCGCCGGTTCTCGTCCGGCGAGAAGAAGACGATGATGTCGCCGCGCTTCGGCTGATCCCATTCGACGATGTGGATCTGGGTCAGCGGCACCCGCAGGCTGTAGGCGAGCTTGTTGACGAAGATCCGGTCGCCACCGACGATGGTCGGGACCATCGAGGGCGTCGGCACGTCGTTCCAGTCGGCAAAGGCCGATCGGAAGGAGATCACCACCAGCAGGATGATCGCCAGGGGCATGATCCACTCGCGCCACAACCGCTTGGCGGACGAGCCCGTCGAGCGTTCGGGGGCAGGGGTCTTGGCTTCGGCTTCTGCGCTCATCGTCACCTCCCAGACCGGTGATTATACGCTCCGGACCGCCGAGGTTTCGCTCCGGCCGCCCGCGGCGCCGAAAAGCTGCCGCGAGAGCGCCACCGAAGCGGGGTTTCAGCGCCTCACGCTTTGTGGTAGAAGGTCCGGAAGACCTGTTTCATCTCGAGCAGGCTTCCATGACGTCCCTGGGTGCTTCCCGGTGCAACCCGAGGAGTTGCTGCCGCCTCACTGGCGGCGCGGAGGATCCGTTGCCGTGACCAACAACATGACGACCGCTGAGTACATCGCCCTCGAGGACCGCTACGGGGCTCACAACTACCACCCCCTCGACGTCGTTCTGACCCGCGGCGAAGGCTGCTGGGTGTGGGACGTCGAGGGAAACAAGTACCTCGATTGCCTGGCCGCGTATTCCGCGGTCAACCAGGGACACTGCCATCCGGCGCTGGTCAAGGTGCTCACCGAACAGGTCTGCCGCATGGCGCTGACCTCCCGGGCCTTCCGCAACGACCAGCTGGGCCTGTTCTACAAGGAGCTCTGCGAGCTCACCGGCTACGCCAAGGTCCTGCCCATGAACACCGGCGCCGAGGCGGTCGAAACCGCCATCAAGGCGGCGCGCAAGTGGGCCTACAAGGTCAAGAAGGTGCCCGAAGGCCAGGCCGAGATCCTGGTCTTCGACAACAACTTCCACGGCCGCACCACCACCATCGTCGGCTTCTCCTCCGAGGAGCAGTACCGCGACGGCTTCGGCCCGTTCACCCCGGGCTTCAAGATCCTCCCCTACGGCGACGCCGACGCGGTGGCCAAGGCCATGAACCCCAACGTCGCCGCGGTCATGGTGGAGCCCATCCAGGGCGAGGGCGGCATCATCATCCCGCCGTCGGGCTTCTTGAAGGCGCTTCGCCAGCTGACCAAGAAGCACAACGCGCTGCTCGTCGCCGACGAGATCCAGGCGGGCCTGGGGCGCACCGGCAAGCTGTTCTCCTTCGAGCACGAGGACATCCGCCCGGACATCGTGATCATCGGCAAGGCGCTATCCGGAGGTCTTTACCCGGTTTCGGCGATCCTCGCCGACGACGAGGTCATGGGGGTCTTCCACCCCGGTGACCACGGCTCGACGTATGGCGGCAACCCGGTCGCCGCCGCCGTCGCCCGCGCCGCCATCCGCGTCATCGTCGAGGAGAAGATGGTCGAGAATTCCGCCGAGCTGGGCGCCTACGCCTTGAAGCGGCTCAAGTCCATCGACGCGCCTCACGTCAAGGAGGTCCGCGGCCGCGGCCTGTGGATCGGCATCGAGCTCCACCCCCACGCCGGGGGTGCGCGGCGCTACTGCGAAGCGCTGCAACGGGAGGGGATCCTGTGCAAGGAGACCCACACCCACGTCATCCGCCTGGCACCGCCGCTCAACATCACGCCCGAGGATCTCGACTGGGCGCTCGAGCGGCTGATCCGGGTGCTGACCACGCTGACGCCGCTCGAAGCGGCGGCGCCCAAGCCCAAGAAGGGGCTGCGCCGGCTGCTCGGAGCGCTGGGGCGCTGATCCCGGCCAGCGGCGACCTTTGAACCCGCGGCGGAGACCCTGACCGGGCCTCCGCCGCGCCTCCACACCGTGTGGAGGATGCTCTGAGGAGGGCCCCGCTGTGCAACGACCGTCCCTCTCCCCCGTCTCCGCCAAGGCCGCGCCGACCGGCCCGCGGCTCCGCTCCACCGTCCCGTTTCTCGCCCTGGCACTGCTCCTCGTCCCTACCCTGGCGTGGGGACAGGCCAGCATCTTCACCGACGGCTTCGAAGGCGGTGACGCCTTCGGCTGGCACTCCGCCGTCGACAGCAACATGCCCAATTGCAGCTGCTACTTCTCCGGCGACTGCTTCAGCGGGGAGTTCTGCAACTACGGCCCGGGCAGCTTCGGCACGGAGGACATCTGCAACTGGCGCGACGTCAAGCCCAACGGCGTCCCCGGCACCGGCTGCAGCGTCATCCACGTCGGCGCCTGGGGCGGTCCCATCTGCGACGGCCTGTGCCAGCCGTCGACCGCCGGCTCCCAGCTCGGCTCCGAGCCCGCGGAGCTCATCGCCCGAGGGATCCGGCTGTGGGGTGACGCGATCCTGCTCCCCGCGCTCGCCGGCGGCGGCCCCATCGACCCGGACCTCGCCGCCGAGGTCCTAGCCCTTCCCTTCGACAAGCCCAGCTCCGCCTGGGAGCTCGGTCGGCAGGTCGCCGACCTCCTCGTGCTGACCGCCGACATCGGGATCTACGATCACTTCTGCCACTACGAGCACGGCGAGCCGGACGACCCCTCGCTCTTCGTCGACCTGTCGAACGATCCGTGCCGCGCCCGCGCCGGCCAGCTCACCGTCGAGGCCCTCGCCGCCGCCTACCAGCAACCGGGGAGCGCGCAGAGCTTCATCAAGGAGCTCCCCGAGACCTGCGGCGGTTGGCAGAACATGTTCACCCTGCGCTGCCCCGCGGGCCCCTCGGCCCTCGACTGCGTCCGCGAGCGCATCGAAGACGCCGCCGTCTTCCTGAGCACACCGGTTTCGATCTAGAGAGCTCCGCCCCTCGGACCGGCCCGGACGCGCTATGCTCAGGGCGCTCCGGATCGGTCCCCGGGGCTGGCCCCGCACCCGAGGCTCCACCTACCCGGCGCCGTGACTCGCTCGCGGCGCCGTTCGTTTCTTCACTCGCCTCTCCTCTGGCCGAGCGTCCATGAGCGATACCAAGCCCGCCGAGTCGAGCCTCTACGAAACGCTGCTGGCGGGAGCCGGTCTCCCCGACGTCCCCCACGGCCGGCTCCGCGACTCCGCCTCCGTCGTCCTCTGGCGCCACGCCCCCGGCGCCGTGTCCGGCGAGCCTCGCCCCATCGAGGTCTTCTGGGTCCAGCGCTCCCCCGCTCTCCGCTTCATGGGCGGCTGGCACGCCTTCCCCGGTGGCGCCCTCGATCCGGCGGATGTGACGGAAGTCGATGAAAACAAAGACCCCGTACAGGTGGCTGGCACCTTCGAAGCCCCCTCCCGACATTTGGGTCCCCCTTTTCGAGGGGACCCTGACCAGGTGGCTGGCACCTCTCACCCGGCCAGTCTCACCGCCTCGGTGCTGGCCCGCACCGATTTCGGCCCCGACCTCGTGCCGGGGCTCGAGCTCTGCGCGCTCCGCGAGCTCTTCGAAGAGACCGGTGTCGCATCTCTCGACGGCCTCTCCTCAAGAACCTCGATCGACGCCACGACCCGCGATCGGCTCGAAGCCGCCCGCCAGGGTCTCCTCGAGCACGGCGGCTCGCTCCAGGAGGCGCTGGCGACCATGGGTCTTCGTCCCGATCCCTCGAGGCTGGTCTTCGCCGGCCGCTGGCGGACGCCTCCGTTCACGCCGGTGCGCTTCGACAACCGCTTCTTCCTCCTCCACTGGCCTCAGGCCGAGCCGCTCCAGCCGCAGATCGTGCCCGGCGAGCTCAGTAGCGGCGAGTGGATCGATCCCGAGACCGCCCTCGACGCCTGGCGCCACGGCGACGTCATCACCGCCCCGCCGATCCTTCACATCCTCCGCGTTCTCGCCGCCGAGGGACCCGAAGCCGGCCTGCCGCGCTTGCGCTCGACCGAGGAGGCCCGCCTCGGCCCGTTCCGCCGGTTCGAGTTCCGCCCGGGGGTGATCACCCTGCCGCTGGTCACCCCGACCCTGCCCCCGGCGGCGCACACCAACGCCTTCCTGGTCGGTCATGGCGAGGTCGTCCTCATCGACCCCGGCTCGCCGCTCCCCGACCAGCAACAAGCTCTCCTCGAGGCCCTGGCTGCCGCTCGGTCCCAGGGGCTTCGCCTGCGGGCCATCTGGCTGACCCATCACCACCCCGACCACGTCGGCGCCGTCGATGCCATCCGCACCGCTCTCGGCGTCCCGGTCCTCGCTCACCCTGCAACCGCCGCCCGCCTGGCCGTCCCCGGACCGACCAGCGGCCCGTTCGCACGCGCGGCGGTCCAGGTCGACGGCCTGCTCCACCACGACCAGCGCATCACCCTCGCCGGCAGCCCGGACATGACCCTCCGCGTCCTCCACACCCCCGGCCACGCGCCCGGACACCTGTGCTTCCTCGACGAGGCCACCGGCTCGGTCCTCGCCGGGGATCTCGTCGCCGGCCTCGGCACGATCGTCATCGACCCTCCCGACGGCGACATGACCGGCTACCTCGCGTCCCTCGAGGCCGTCGCGGGGCTCGCCCCCAAGGTCCTCTTCCCCGCCCACGGGCCTCCCCTGTTCGACGCCGTGGGACACCTCGAGGAGCTCAAGCGACACCGGTTGTGGCGCGAGGAGAAGATCCGAACCGCCTGGCAGGAGGGAGTCCGTGAGCTCGCCGCGCTGGTCGAGCGGGTCTATCCAGGTCTCGACCCGCGGGCGAAACCGCTGGCGGAGCGGCAGGTGACGGGGCATCTGGAGCGGGTGCTGGCTGCGAGAGGCCCGGAGCCGGCGCAGAAATAACCGAACTGCCCACCGGCACCTCCGTGCCGACATCACGCGCCTCGCCACCGGCGACCGTCTCCGCCGCTCTCGAAGCCGTCGAAAACCGGCAAGGCTCCTGGTTTCGAGCGCCCGGATGGAGCGAATCGATCGGGTCCTCCGATGGCGGTTCGGTCCCTCCGGCCGACGGCATCTCGCGTGGGACTCCGCGGTAGGATCCCTCCCCATGCCGCGCACCAAACACCGTCTGGGCCAACGTCCAACGGCGACCCGGCAGTTCACCGACCGCGAGCAGTATCTCGAGGCCTTCGAGCACGCCGCGGCCGCTGCTCTGGGCGCGGGCCCCCGCGTGCTCGCCTTCTACGGCGTCGGCGGAATCGGCAAGACGAGTCTGCTCAACGAGTTGCGGCGCCGGTTGAAGGAGTCGCCGGGACCGCCGGCGCACGCCGGTCTCGATCTGCGCGACGGCGAAAACCGGCTGCCGGCATCGGCGCTGGCGCGCCTCCGGGGCGCGCTCCACGACGGCTACGGCACCTCCTTCCCCAGCTTCGACATCGCCTTCGCGGTTTATTGGAAGCTGGCGCATCCACACCTACCGCTGGCGCGGTCGGAGCTGCGCTTCCTCGGCGAAGGCGAGATCGCGGGTGATCTGATCGGCGCCCTGGCCGACGTACCCGTGATCGGCCTGGTGGCACGCTTGCCGCGAGTGGTCGAACA
>JAGQSE010000233.1 GCA_020439725.1 Acidobacteriota bacterium | reverse complement strand
CGCCTCACCGTCGACGGGACCGTGGAGCGCCAGGCACCACCCCGGCACGGCTCCGCGCCCGACCCGGCCGCGCAGCTGGTGGAGCTGTGCGAGCCCAAAGCGCTCCGCCCCTTCGATGACCATCGCCGTCGCCGCCGGGACGTCGAGGCCCACCTCGACCACCGTCGTGGCGAGCAGCCAGCGCAGCTCGCCGGTGGTGAAACGGTCGAGGACGTCGAGCTGCTCGGCGGAGGGCAGACGGCCGTGGAGGACACCACCGGGCCAGCGCGCCAGAGGTTCCGCCAGCCGATCCACCGTCGCCGCAAGGCTCGCCTCCCCGGCTTCGATGGCCGGCACGACGACATAGGCCTGAGCGCCCGCCTCGAGGGCATCGGCCAGCCGGCGATAGGCGCGCAGCCGCCGCCGGCGGGGCCACACGTCGGTGGTGGCGCCGGCGCGGCCTGGGGGGGCCTGGTCGATGCGCGACAGGTCGAGGTCGCCGTGGCGGGTCAAGGCGAGCGAGCGCGGGATCGGGGTGGCGCTCATCAGCAACAAGTCTGGCGCGCTCCCCCGCTCGACCAATCGGCGACGCTGCTCGACACCGAAGCGATGCTGCTCGTCGATCACCACCAGCGCCAGGTCCTCGGCACCTCCGCCCTCGACGGCGCCCGCCTCGAGCAAGGCATGGGTGCCGACGATCACCGGCGCAGCCGCCGCCGCGCGACTCGACGCCGTGTGCAGGGCCACCGGCCAGCGCTCGCCGAACCATCCCCGGGCGACGCGGAAGACCTGTTCCGCCAGCACCTCGGTGGGCGCCATCCAGACTCCTCGCAGACCGTTCGCGGCAGCAGCGGCCAACGCCAGCAGTGCCACGGCGGTCTTGCCGCAGCCGACGTCCCCTTGGAGCAACCGGGCCATGGGCCAGGGTCTCTCGAGGTCGTCGAAGATCTCGTCGACGACCCGCGTCTGCGCTTCGGTCAGGGCGAAAGGGGCCAGCCGCAGGAGCTCCTCTCTCAGCGCCTGGGGCAGATGGAAACGATGCGGCGGGCGGCAGGCTCGCCGGTCTCGCCGCCGGCGCGCCAGGGCCAGCTGCTCGGCCAGCAGATCGCCGTAGAGCAGCCGCGCCCAAGCGGCGCTGGTACGCCGTCGAAGAGCGGCGACGTCGGCCTCCGGCGAGGGACGGTGGACCTCGGCAAGGGCCTCGGCCAAGGGTGGCAGACGGTGGCCTTCGAGGAGAGGCGCAGGAATCGGGTCCTCGGGGACGCGGGCCGGATCGAGGGCCCCGGCCGCCTGGGCGACGAGCTTGGCGACCCGCGCAGGGCCTTGAGATCCGAGCCCCGGATACACCGGTGAGATGAGATCCCCGGTTTCGGCGGAGGGAGTCTCGAGGGCCGGATCGAGCATCTCGAGCCCCGATCCTCGCTTCGCCCGCCGGACCTCGCCGAGCAGCAAGACCTGCGCACCCACGTCCAGCCGGTCGCGCAGCCACGGCCTGCCATGCCAGCGGACCTCGAGCGCGCTGCCGCCACCGGCGACCCGCGCCACCGTCAGCCCGCCGCGGCGACCGCGGAGCCGGAGCCAGCGTACCGACTCGACGGTTCCGACCACGGCCCCGGGGCCCGGGCTCGCCGCCGCCGGGTCCACCGGCGACCGGCGGTCGAGATACCCCGCGGGCAGGTGGCGAAGCAGGTCGCCGACGCACTCGACGCCCAGCTCGCCGAGCCCGGCGGCGGTACGTGGGCCGACGCCGGCGAGAGCGCTCAGCGGATCGGTCAACTCGGGGGAACGATCGCGGGACGGGGAAATAGCGGTGGAGCGGCGCGCGGCGCTGGGGGTGGCCGGTGCCCCGGCCTCGAAGGAAGCCCCCACCCCGGGACCTCAGGAGAGGCGGAAGACGGTGGTCACCATGCCGAAGCGGAGCTCGTCCTTGTCGTGGATCTCCGCCGGAACGCCGGTCTCGAGGCGGCGGCCGTTGACGAAGGTCCCGTTCATCGTGCCGATGCCCTCGACGACATAGAACTTCTCGGCCTTGCGATAGAGCTTGGCGTGGCGGCGGCTGGTCGAGCGCTGGCTGTCCACCGGGGTCAGGTCGACGCCGGGATAGATCCCGGTCACCGGGTCCTTGCGGCCGACGGTGGTCTCCTCGGCGCGCAGCAGGAAGAACTCCATGCCGCTCTTGTCGTGGATCAATCGCTCGGTACCGAGCTCTCGCTGTGCTTCACTGTCGGGCAGCGGCATCTCGGCGGCCAGCACCGCGCGGCTGCCGCCCTCGCCCAAGGCCTGCTTGAGCAGGCGGTCGGAGTCGCGCAGGCGGCGCGAGAACTTGCGCATGATGCGGATCGCGATCTCGGGTTCCTTGCGCAGCATTTGGACGAAGGTTGAGCCGTTGATGCGCAACAGCTTGGCGTCGGTGAGCGCGCGGGCGCCGGCGTTGCGGGGCATGTCGTCGAGCAACGACATCTCGCCGAAGAAGTCTCCCTTCTCCATCACCGCCAGGCGCTTGTGATCGTCCCCCACCTGCTGGAGGATCTCCACCTTGCCCTCGTGGACGATGAACATCTCGGTGCCGAGATCGTTCTGGTGGAAGATGAACTGACCAGCCGGGACGTCAACGGTGTGGCGCGGCGGGGCGCTCTTGCCGGTGGCTCTGAAGACGGGCTTGTTCAACGGCGCAATCCTTGAAGGAGGACGAGGCTGCGGGTCTCAGGATCCATGCGCACCCGAACCCCCAACGGCAGGGTCAGGTTGGGCGCACGGTGCCCACAGCTCAAACCGGCAGCCAGAGGACCCGGGACGGAGCTCAACGCGAGCTCCACCAGCTGCTGCCAGGCAAGGCCCGGATTCTTCTCTCCTCGGGTCCATGAGATATGGCCTACGACCATGCCAGCCAATTCCGGGAGCCTACCGGACAGGTGGAGGTGGGTCAACATCCGATCGAGACGGTAGAGAGGCTCTTCGACCTCCTCCCAGAGCAGGATCGCTCCGCTCAAGGGCGGTGCGAACCGGGTGCCCAGGGTCGCCACCAGCAGGCTCAGGCAACCGCCCAGGAGCGGGCCCTCGGCGACCCCCGGCCGCGGCCATGAAGGCAGGTCGTACCTCGCCGGGGGCTCACCGGCAAGACAGGCGAGGAACGTCTGTTCCTCGTCCGCGTCCTGCCCTCGCGCCAGGTCCGCGGCCACCATGGCACCGTGGAAGGCCACCAGACCGAGACGGCGGACGACCTCGAGGAGGAAGGGCGTCAGATCCGAGTAGCCGACATAGGCCCGCGGATGAGCGCCGAGCAGGGCCCAGTCGATGTGCGGCAGGAGGCGTAGGACACCGTGACCGCCGCGGGCGAAGACGATGGCCTTGATCGAGGGATCCGCCGCCAGGCGGTGGAACGCCGTGAGCCGTTGCTCGTCGCTGCCGGCGAAGAGACCGTAGCGGTCCCCCAGGTTGTCCGCCGGCACCGGTTCGAAGCCGAGCCCGGCGAGGGCCGCGAGGCCTCGCTCGAGCCTGTCGGGCTGAACCGGACCCGAGAGCGCGGCGACCCCCACGCGGTCGCCCGGCCGCACCGGTGGTGGCAGCCGTGGCAGATCGAGCATGCTCATGGTCGAAATCAGGAGCCGGAGAGCTCCATAAGCCGAATTCTGTCTCCTGGCGAACCAGGTTGTGGTCATTCCTCTGGGACCGGCGTCGCCGCCGGCCTCGAGCGACCTACCCGGGGACTAGCCGCACGCCGAAGCGTGCGAGCGGGACGGGCGGCCCGCAAACTGCCCCCCTATTTGGTCTTGCTCCACATGGGGTTTACCGTGCCTCCAGCCGTCGCCGGCGGAGCGGTGCGCTCTTACCGCACCCTTTCACCCTTACCGGCGCCCCGGAGGACGCCGGCGGTCTACTCTCTGTTGCACTTTCCGTCGCATCGCTGCGCCTTGCCGTTAGCAAGCATGCCGCCCGTCGGAGTTCGGACTTTCCTCCCCTGCCCGAAGGCAGGAGCGACCACCCGGAGCTCTCCGGCAGGCCGAGTCTAGCAGCGTCGGCCGTGCCGGGCGTCCGGCGACGTCGAGACCGGTTCAGCCACGAGAGCCGAAGAGCGCGGCGAGGCGGGAGCGAACACGGTCGAAGAAACCGCCGTCGGGGGCGCTCTCGGGGTCCTGGTGCTCGATGCGCTTGATCCCCGCTTGGGCGATGGGATGGTCGGGCCGCTGCTCGAGGACCCGGGCGAACTGCGCTTTGGCCTCGCCCAGATACCCCGCTTCCTCACAGGTCAAGGCCAGCGCCAACCGGTGCTCGATGCCCGACGGATCGAGGTCCACCGCCCGCCGGTAGTTGTCCACCGCCTGTCGGATCCAGTTGGGGTTCTTGGTCTGGACCTGCGCCAGCAAGGCGAAGTAATCGGCCTGGGGGTCGCGGCGGCAGGCCTCGCGGAGCAGCTCGTGGGCGGCGTGGTATTGCTGCGCCGCCACCAGCTGACGGGCGCGGGTGAAATGCTCACGCGCCATCTCGCGGTTGCGCTCCGCGACCTCCTCGTCCGAGGCGCCGTTGATGACGAAGGAGACGCCGGTCTCACGGTTGTAGCGGCCGCGCCGCGACGGGTCGCTGAGGGTCAGGTAGGCCTCGGTGGCACGCTCGAAGAGGAGCTCGAGCACCGAATCACCGCCGGCCAGCTCGAGGCGGGCCGCATGGCTCGGATGCACCCGCCGGGCGAGCCTGCTGTAGGCCTCGACCAGCTTCTCCGGCGCGGTGTCGGGCCCCACCTCGAGCAGCTGATAGAAGTCGCGCTCGCCGAGGCTGGTGAAGAGCTCGGCGATGAAGCGCCGGTGGTCCTCGCGGTCGAGGTCCACCGAGCGGGTCTCGAGCTCGCGGCCGACGCGGTCGAGAAACCGGCTCAGGACCTCCGGCTGGACGCGGCGCGGAGCCTCCGTGGCGCGCGCCGGCTCCGCTGCCTTGGCGGCGCGGCGCAACAACCCCAAGGCACGCAAACGAGCGAGGCGGAGGAGGGTCTGGGAGCGATCGGTCCCCAGCTGACGGAGCAGCTCACCGACCGCCATCGGGCGCTCGCAACGCGACAGCAGGAAGGCCTCGTCGGTCTCGAGCCAGGGCAGCTCCGCCGGGAACTTGTCGCCATAGGACACCCAGCGCTCGCTCTCACCGCCCAGGTCGAGGAGCAGCTCGGTGTCGGTGCGGTCGACGGTGGCCGCCTCCATGATCAGGAACCCCGTCGGCAGCGGACCGACCAGCTTGTCGGGCAGGCCGTCGCGGCCCTCGACGAAGCCGAAGCGCTCGTGGGCCAGCTGGTGGAGGAACTTGGCGATACGGCGGAGCAGCCAGCGAAGCTCCTGGGCCTCCTTGGCCGCCGCGTCCTCGGGCGGAGCGCCGGGGTTGTGGCTGCGCCGCAGGAGCGCCGCCAGGCTGGCCTGGGGGTTGCCGCCGGAGCCACCGAGGAAGGCCTCCATACGCTGGGCCAGCGGGTGCCCCTGCATCAGGAAGAGCTCGCCGTCGACGAAGTAGAACCGCCGGATCTGTTCGCCTTGGAACACCTCGAGCACACCCGAGCGGCGCGCGAGGTAGACCGAACGCAGGAAATCCATCAGCTCGGCGTCGGCAGGATCCGACGCCCCCTGGGGGAGGTGGGAATTCATTGCGAAATTCTAGCAGGCGGTGCGGCGCGGGCGGTACTGGCGCCCAGGAGGCACCTAGGATGCTCCGTCGCCGTCCCCGACCGGGTGCAGCTGGTGGAAGACCGTGTCCCCCACTTTGGGACCGAGGGCGTCCTGGAGATCCTCGAGGCTCGCCTCGCGCACTCCCTGGAGGCTGCCGAAGCGGCGGAGCAAGGCCTTGCGGCGCCCCGGGCCGATGCCGGCCAGCGAATCGAGGGAGCTGGTCAGGGTCCGCGCCTTGCGCCGGCGTCGGTGCCGGCTGACGGCGAAGCGGTGGGCCTCGTCGCGGATCTGCTGGAGCAGCAGGAGTCCCGGATCCGAGCGGTCGAGGCGGAGCGGCTCGGGGCGCGCGGGAACGTAGAGCTCCTCCTCGCGCTTGGCAAGACCGACGATGGGCGTCTCCTCGACCCCGAGACGGGCCAGCGCCGCCAGCGCCGCATTGAGCTGTCCGCGGCCCCCGTCGATGAGCACCAGGTCGGGCATCTCCCCCACCTCCTCGAGCCAGCGCGAATAACGCCGCTCCACCGCCTGCTCCATGGCGGCGAAGTCGTCCTGGTCGCCGAGACCGCGGATGTTGAAGCTGCGGTAGTCGCGCTTCTGCATCTTGCCCTCTTCCCACACCACCAGCGACGCCACCATCTCGGTGCCCTGGAAGTTCGAGATGTCGAAGCCCTCGATGCGCCGCGGGTTGTCGGGCAGCTCGAGGTTCTCGCGGAGCGAGTCGAGCGCCGCGGCGTGGACGCCACCGAGACGGAAGCGCCGGCGAAAGGCCATCTCGGCGTTGCGTTGGGCGAGGGCAACCCGCTGCGCCTTGGGGCCGCGCACCGGCAGGCGCAAATAGACCTTCTCGCCCTTGCGCTCGGAGAGCCAGTCGAGCAGGGCCTCGTCGCCCTCGACGGGCAACGGCAGGTGGATCTCTTTGGGGATCGAGGTGGTCCGGTCGTAGACCTGGGGCAGCACCGCCGACAGCAGCGCCTCGGCGGTGGTGTCACCGAGGCCCTCCCAGAACAGCTCGCGGCGGTCCAAGACCTGGCCGCCGCGCATCACCAGCACGGTGACCGCGGCGTTGCCCCGCGACACGTGAACCCCATAGGCGTCGAGGTCGTCGCCCTGGGTCGAAGAGAGCTTGCGCCGGTGGCTCAGGACCTCGACCTCGGCCAGCGTATCCCGGAGCTGGGCGGCGCGCTCGAACTCCTCCTCCTCGGCGGCCTGCCACATCTTCTGTTTGAGCTGCTTGAGCAGTGCGTCGGTGCGCCCGGAGAGGAAGAGACGCGCCTCGGCCACCGCCTCGGCATAGGTCTCGGGGGTAGTCAAGCCGTCGACGCAAGGACCGAGACAGCGATGCATGTCGTGGTAGAGACATGGCCGGGGCAGCTGACCGTCGATGTCGATGCGGCAGACGCGGACTTCGAAGAGCTTTTGGGTCAGCTTGATGGCCTTGCGCGCCAGGCCCGCCGGCAGGAAGGGTCCGAAGTACTCGGCGCCGTCGTCGACGATGCGGCGGGTGAACCCGAGACGCGGGTAGGGATCGGCGGTGAGCTTGAGGTAGGGGTAGGTCTTGTCGTCGCGCAGCAGGATGTTGTAGCGCGGCCGCCGGGTCTTGATCCAGTTGTTCTCGAGGAGCAGCGCTTCGGCCTCGGTGTCGGTGAGGACGCAGTCGAGCTCCGCCGCCTCGGCGAGCATGGCCAGGAGACGCGGCTCGTGGTCGCGGCTCAGGTAGCTGGCCGTGCGCTTCCGCAGGCTCTTGGCCTTGCCGACATAGAGGACCTTGCCCCGGCGATCCTTGAACAGGTAGATCCCGGGGCGGTCGGGCAGCTCCCGGATCCGTTCCTCGACGGCTTCGGCGACCATCTCAGCCGGCGTAGATCTGGAGCTCCTTGAGCTCGCGGATCTTGTCCCTGAGCATCGCGGCCTGCTCGAACTCGAGCTGCTTGGCGGCGGTCTTCATACGTTTTTCGAGAACCTCGATCTGGCGGCTCAAGGGCACGTCGGAGCCCTCCGCCACCTCCCACAGCTGGCCTCGCTCCACCGGGTAGTAGTCGAGGTTGCTCATCGCCACCAGCGGGCTGTGGATGTCCTTCAGGATGGTCGCTGGCTCGATCCCGTGCTCGGTGTTGTAGGCCTGCTGGCGCTCGCGCCGGCGACGGGTCTCCTCCATCGCCCGCGCCATCGAGTCGGTGACCCTGTCGCCGTAGAAGATCACCCGACCGCGCACGTTGCGCGCCGCGCGGCCGGAGGTCTGGACCAGCGAGGTCTCGCTGCGCAGGAAGCCCTCCTTGTCGGCGTCGAGGATCGCCACCAGCGTCACCTCGGGCAAGTCCAGCCCTTCGCGGAGCAAGTTCATGCCCACCACCACATCGTAGACGCCGAAGCGCAGGTCGCGCAGGATCTCGATGCGCTCGAGGGTCTCGACCTCGCTGTGCAGGTACTGCACCTTGATGCCCAGCTCGCCGAGGTACTCGCTCAAGTCCTCGGCCATGCGCTTGGTCAAGGTGGTCACCAGCGCCCGCTGGCCCAGGGCGATGCGCTCGCGGATGCGCGCCACGAGGTCGTCCACCTGGCCTTCGGTGGGTCGGATCTCGATCTCGGGGTCGATCAGCCCGGTCGGTCGGATCACCAGGTCGACCACCTGCTGGCTGTGTTGCAGCTCGTAGGCGGCCGGCGTGGCCGAGGTGAAGATGGCCTGGCGCACCCGGGCCTCCCACTCCTCGAAGCGCAGCGGACGGTTGTCGAGCGCCGAGGGCAGGCGGAAGCCATGCTCGACCAGGACCGTCTTGCGCGATCGGTCGCCGCTGTACATGGCGCCGATCTGCGGGAGCATCACGTGGCTCTCGTCGACCACGATGAGGAAGTCGTCCGGGAAGTAGTCCAGGAGCGTCCAGGGCGGCTCGCCTTCCTCGCGGCCGGCGATCGGGCGCGAGTAGTTCTCGATGCCGTTGCAGTAGCCCAGCTCGCGCATCATCTCAAGGTCGTACTGACTGCGCATGCGGATTCGCTGGGCCTCGATCAGCTTGCCTTCGGCCTCGAGCTCGGCCACTCGAGCCTGCATCTCGGCTTCGATGCGTTCGATGCCGCGCTCGAGCTTCTCACGCGGCGTCATGAAGTGGCGCGCGGGATAGATGTTCAGCTTGTCCAGCTGCTCGAGCACCTCTCCGGTCAGCGAATCGACCCGCGTGATGCGTTCGATCTCGTCGCCGAAGAGCTCGACGCGATACGCGTTCTCCTCGTAGGCCGGCTGGATCTCGAGCGTGTCGCCCCGCACGCGGAAGGTGCCGCGGCGCAGCTCGTAGTCGTTGCGGGAATATTGGATCTCGACCAGGTGGCGCAGCAGCCGCGTCCGATCGCGGATGGCTCCGACCTCGAGCTCGACCACCACCTGGCCGTAGTCCTCGGGCGATCCGAGCCCGTAGATGCACGAGACGCTGGCCACGATGACCACGTCGCGGCGCTCGAAGAGCGCGCTGGTGGCCGCCAGCCGCAGCCGATCGATCTCCTCGTTGATCTGCGCATCCTTCTCGATGAAGGTGTCGGTGCGCGGGATATAGGCTTCGGGCTGATAGTAGTCGTAGTAGCTGACGAAGTACTGGACGGCGTTCTCGGGGAACAGCTTCCGGAGCTCGCCGAAGAGCTGCGCCGCGAGCGTCTTGTTCGG
>JAGQSE010000011.1 GCA_020439725.1 Acidobacteriota bacterium | reverse complement strand
CGGTCGAGCCGGAGGTGTAGATGACATACGCCGGACTGCCCGCCGTCGCCCGGTCCAGGGGCTCGCCGGCGCCCGCCTCGGGTAGCTCGGCCCGGTCGACGAGGAGCACGCCGAGGCGGGGCTGGCCTGCCCACAGGGACGCGGAGGAGCTGGTCGCGATCACCCGCCGGATTCCGCTGTCAGCAGCCATGAAGCGCAGGCGCTCTTCCGGATAGTCGGGATCGAGCGGCAGATAGGCGGCGCCGGCCTCGAGCACGGCGAGCAGCGCGAGGACCAGCTCGGCGCCGCGCTCGAGACAGACCCCGACCAGCTCGCCGGGCTCGACCCCGGCGGCGACCAGCCAGCGCGCACGCCGCGACACCTCGCGCCCCAGCTCGCCATAGGCCAGGGTCCTGGCGCCGTCCGTCAGAGCCGGACGCTCCGGCGCCTCGGCGATCCGCCGGGCGAGCCAGCGGGTCAGCGGCGGAGGGTCGACGCTCGCGGCCGGCGGTGAGCCGAGGAGCTGGCGGCGCTCGCTCTCCGAGAGCATTCCGAGGTCGCCGACGGCACGCCCGGGAGCCTCGACCAGGGCGGTCAGCAGACGGCCGAGATGACCGATCATCCGCTCCGCCACCGGCGGCGGCACCCGCGTGGCGTCGTGCACCGCGGTCAGCCGCAGCCGTTCGCCGGGCACGACCACGAAGGTCAGCGGGTAGTCGGTCCGCTCGAAGAGCCGGAAGTCCTCGATCACGAGGTCGAGGCCGTACTCCGCCGATTCGGGACGGGGATAGTTCTCGACCACCAGCAGCGTTTCGAAGAGCCGCTGTTCCTGCGGTACCGAGCTCCACGCCTGGACCCGGGGCAACGGCAGGAAGCCGTGCTCCTGGGCCTCTGTGGACAGGACCTGGAGGCGGCGCAGGTAGTCGCCGGCGGTCTCCGAGTCGTCGAGGGTGACGGGCAAGGGCAGGGTGTTGATGAACAGACCGACCGAGCGCGTCACCCCCGGCAGGTGGTCGGGTCGGCCGGAGACAGTGAGCCCGAAGACCACGCGGCGGCGGCAGGTCCAGCGCGCCAGGAGCAGCGCCACCGCCCCTTGCACCGCGGTGGCCAGCGAGACCCCGCGGGCCCGCGCGGCTTCGACGACCCCAGCCGTGGCGAGGGCGGAGAGATCGAGGTGGACCTCGTCCGGCGGTGCGTCCCCGGCAGCCTCACCACGAGCCAGGTCGAGCCCCTGGCCTTCGTCGAGGCCCTCGAGGGCACGGCGCCAGAACGTCTCCGCCGCGGTGGTGTCGCGGGCCCGGAGATAGCCGACGTACTCGCGGAAGGGCAGTGCCGGGAGCTCTGCCTCCGGCTCTTCGAACCCGGCATAGGCGGCGAGAACGCGGCGCAGCAGCAGCGCCACCGACCAGCCGTCGAGAAGGATGTGGTGGTGGGTCCAGACGAGCTGCCAGAGCCGGTCCTCGAGGCGGAAGAGCAAGACGCGCAGGAGCGGCGGCCGGGCCAGGTCGAAGCCGCGCCGCCGGTCCTCGGCGAGGCGCCAGGCAAGCTTCTCTGAGCGCGAATCCGCCGGCTGATCCCGCCAGTCCTCGGACTCGATCGCCAGCGGCACGCTGCGGAATACCGCCTGCAGAGGCTCCTCGCGCCCTTCCCAGAAGAAGCCCGTTCGCAGGACGGGGTGCTCCGCCAGCGCCCGGCGCCAGGCAAGCTCGAGAGCCGCCACGTCGAGATCCCCCCGCAGGCGATAGGAAGCCTGCTCGACGTAGGTACCGCTGCCCGGTGCGTAGAGGGTGCGAAAGAGCATCCCCTGTTGCAGCGGGGTCAGCGGGTAGATGGCTTCGAGGTCGCGGCTGCTCATGGCTTGGTGCTCGAAGGCTCGACGGAGACGCCGCCGAGATCGGCGAGGAAGTCGTCGAGGCCGGCCTGGTCGAGGCCGGATTCGGGGAAGTCCGAAGGGGTGGCGCCACCGGTCTCGGGGGCAGCGCAGTGAGCGATGAGCCGGACGAGGTCCTCGACCATCGCATCGGCCAGCCGGGCCATCGTCGCCTCGCGGTGGACGTGCGCGCTGTAGGTCCAGGTGATCTCGAGGCGCCCATCGAACACGCCGGCGGTGACGGTGAGCAGCAGCGCCCGCCGTGCCGCGGGATCGCGGGTCGAGCCCACCGGCCGGATGAGGACCTCGAGACCCCCGGTGTCGGTCGTTCCGAGGCGCCCCAGGTAATTGAACCCGAGCTCCGGTCGGGGCAGCGCAGCGAGACGCCGCCGATCCTCGTCGGCGCCGGTGTACCGCAGGACACCGAAGTGCAGGCCCCGCTGCGGTACCCGCCGTAGCGCTTCCTTGGTCGCCTTGATCCGTTCCGCAGTACCGTCGCTCTCCCGAGCGGCAAGGAGCAGCGGGTAGAGAGCGGTGAACCAGCCCACCGTGTGGCTCGGATCGAGATCTTCGAAGACCTGCTCGCGGCCATGCCCCTCGAGCTCGACGAGCACCGCGTCGTGTCCGCTCCAGCGGCCGACGGCGTGGATCAGGGCGGTCACCAGGAGGTCCTCGGCGCGGGTGCGATAGGCCGCCGGTGCGACGTCCAGGAGCTCGCGGGTGGTCGCCACCTCGAGGCTGCGCAGGAGCGTGCGCGCGCTCGCTTCGGTGGGCTCCCCGCCCGCGAGGTCGCGAGGCAGGCGGAGCCGTGCGCCGGCGTCCTGCTCGAGCCAGAAGGGCAACTCGGCGCGCACCGCCTCGCTGGTCGCGTGTCGCTCGAGCCGCCGGGACCACCGGCGGTAGGACAAGCCCTGGGGACGGACCGTCGGACTCCCGTCCGGCAGCGCGGCCTGGTCCGTCCCGAGCTCGCTCGCCAGATCCTGGAGCAACAGCCGCCAGGAGACCCCGTCCACCACCAGGTGATGGATCACCA
>JAGQSE010000232.1 GCA_020439725.1 Acidobacteriota bacterium | reverse complement strand
CCCCCACGGACCCGTGAGAGAGGAGGCGTACCCATGAGCGTTCCCAGCCAGGCAGACATCCGCAACCTCAACCGAGCCGCCGAGTTTCCTTGCATCTCGATCTATCTGCCGACCTTCCGGGCCGGCGCCGAAACCCAGCAGAACCCGATCCGCATGAAGAACCTGCTGCGCCAAGCCCAGACGCAGCTCGAGGTTCTCGGTCTCGACGAGATCGCGATCAAGAAGCTCCTCAGGCCAGGCTGGGAGATGGTCGAGGACCACGACTTCTGGCAACACCAGAGCGAGGGCCTCGCGGTCTTCCTCGGCCCGGATCGGCACTGGCGGTACCGCGTTCCACGGAGCTTTGAGGAGTTGGTCTTCGTCGGGAGTCGCTGGCACGTCGCTCCCCTCCTGCCGCTGCTCTCCGGCGACGGCAACTTCTACGTCCTCGCCCTGAGTCAGAACCGGGTCCGGCTGCTCGAGGCCAACCGCCACGCGGCGCGGGAGGTCGACCTGCGCGACATCCCCGAGAGCCTTTCCGACGCCTTGGGCTACGACCTGACAGAGCAGACGCTCCAGTTCCACACCGCCGGCTCCCCGAGCCGGACCGGCGGTACCGGCCGGCGGGGCCTGTTCCACGGCCACGGCGCCGGCGACGAGGACCAGAAGGGCGAGATCGCGCGCTTCTTCCACCTGGTCGACGAGGGGCTCGCGAAGCTGCTCAAGGATCCGCAAGCCCCATTGGTGCTGGCCGCCGTCGACTATCTGATCCCCATCTACCGCGAGGTCAGCAAGTACCCTCGGCTCGTCGCCCAGGGCGTCGAGGGCAACCCCGACGGGGCGAGTGCCGAGGAGCTCCGCGCCAAGGCCTGGCCGCTGGTCGAACCGCTCTTCCTGGCGGAGCAGGAGGAAGCGTCGGAGCGCTTCTTCGAGCGCGCTGCCATGGGTCAGGGCAGCCAGGACTTCGAGGAGGTCCTGCTGGCGGCGGTCGACGGCAGGGTGGACACGCTCTTCGTCGCCGTCGACGAGCATCGGTGGGGGCGCCTCGATCCAGCCCGGCGCCACGTCCAGCTGGCCGGCGTCGAGGATCCCGAGAGCGAGGACCTGGTCGACCGCGCCGCCCTCGAATGCCTGCTCCACGGCGGCCGCGTCTTCGCCGTCGAGCGTGCACGCGTCCCCGACGGCGGTCCCGTGGCCGCGCTCTTCCGCTTCTGAGGACCCTGTTATCCGGCATGACCCCAACCAGCGCTGAGCCCAAAGCTGCCACCGACACCGCCGCCGCGACGGCGACGCTGGTCTTCGACGGCGATTGCGGCTTTTGCACCCGCACCGTCCTGTGGCTCGGGGAGCGCTGGGCGCGGCCGGTGCGGTCGGTGCCGTGGCAGAGCGCGGACCTGGCGGCCCTCGGTCTCACCGAGGAGCAGACCCGGCGCGCCGCCTGGTGGGTGGGCGCCGCGGATGAGACTCCCCGGCGGCGTGGCGGCGGTCACCGTGCCGTCGCCTACGCCCTCGGGGCCTGCCGCCCGCCGTGGCCGGTCCTCGGCTGGATCCTGCGGGCTCCGCCACCGCTGTCGTGGATCTTCGCCGCCGGCTATCGGCTGGTGGCCCGGTTCCGCGGCTACCTGCCCGGGGCCACACCGGCCTGCCGGCTGCCCAGCTGGCCGCCGGATCAGCACTGAGACAGCTCAGCGCCGGAGGGCGCGCTTGCCTTGGCCCGCACCACCGGGCCCCCCGCCCCCCAACACCTTCTCGACCTCGGGCTCGTCGATCAAGAGCGCCCCGCCCGGGGCCGCGACCTTCGAGGGATCGAACTCGTAGTCGCGGATCACCCGCCGGAAGACCTCCTTCAAGGCCCGCGCGCCGAGCCGCGGCTGACGCGCCGCCTCGCGGGCGATCCGCCGGACCGCCGCCGGCGAGATGGCGAGCTCGAGGCCCTGGCTGGCGAAGTACTCGCGCGCGGTCTCGAGGCTCGAGTCGGCGCCCTCGACGAAGATCCGCGTCAGCTCCTCGACACCGAGGTCGGCGAGCAGCACGACGGCGTCGAAACGCGCCAGGAACTGCGGGCTCATGCCGTATTCGAAGAGGTCGTCGTAGCGCAGCCAGTCGCGCAGGTGAAACTGGAGCTCCTCGCGCACCTCGCCGCCCTCGACCACCGTCACCGCCTGGAGCGCGCCCTTGTCGCGACCGATGGTCACCCGGTCGAAGACCGAGTCGTAGAGCCCTTCGAAGGCGCCCGCGGCGACGAACAGGATGCCGCTCGAGTCGATGGGCACCACCCCGCCGCCGGCCCACTCGGGGAGCTCGAAGGGCACCGACTCGTTCTCGATCAGCGTCAAGAGCGCCTCCTGGGCGCGGATGCCCGCAGCGTGGAGCTCGTCGCCGACGTGGGAGCGGATCTTGTCGACCTCGTCGACGAAGACCAAGCCGCCGGAGACGCGCTCGAGGAGAGCCTCGAGGGGCGCCTCGGCTCCAAGCTTCTCGCGCGCGCGCTCGAGCAGCCGGCGCAGCACCACCTCGCCGGGGCGTCCTTCCTCGGTGGCTTCGGCCAGCACCTTGGCGTGGAAACGCACCACCGTCGAGCGCGCCGCGGTGCCCGGATCGGCCTCGAGAAAGCTCTCGACGGCGCGCATCAGCGTCGTCTTGCCGGTACCCGACGAGCCGATCAAGAGGATGTTGCCGGTGTGGACACCACCCAGGTGCTTGGCCAACGCCACCGCCATCTCGCGTACGGCCTCGGTCTGGCCGAGGACGCGCCGGCCGAGGGCCTGGGCGATGGCGGCCGGGGTGGGAGCGGTTCGAGCAGCCGTCGGGAGGGTCGACATGGCGCCGATCATACTCCTCCCGAGCCCTCGGGACGGGCTGCTATGCTCCGCGCCATGGAGCCCCTGCCGCCCACCGATCCAGCCCCAAAACGGCCCGGGAGAAGATTGGTCCGCACCCTCGTGGTCCTCGTCGCCGCGGCCTGGTGGGTGCTCGCGCCCCCGGCGGCTGCCGCCGGCAAGCCGGCGGAGCTCGCCGAGGCACAACGCCTGATCGACGCCGGACGACCCCTCGAGGTGCTTCACCTCCTCGCCCCCCTGACCGAGGGCAAGACGCCGTCGGCCGAGGCCCTGCTGCTCGAGAGCACCGCCCGCTTCATGCTCGGCGACGTCGACAAGGGCCGCGAGGAGCTCGAGAAGGCGCTCAAGATCGACCCCAAGCTGCGCCAGGGGTGGCTCAACCTGGGGGCGCTCCACGTCGCCGACCAGGAGTACGGCAAGGCCCTCGCCGCCTTCGACAAGGCTCGGGCCCTCGACCCCAAGGCGTCGGACAACGACCTCAACCTGGGAGCGGTCCAGCTCCTCCTCGGCAAGCTGCCGGAGGCCCAGGAGCGCTTCGCCGCCTATCTCGCCCAGGCCGACCGCGGCACCCCGGACCAGGCCGCCGAGGCCCACTATCTGGTAGCCGCCAACTACGCCGTCGCCGGCTACGCCCAGCTCACCGTCACCGAGCTCGAGAACGCCTTCCGCTTCGACGAGCGGCTCCGGCTCCGGGCGCGCACCGACGCCACCTTCGACGACCTGCGCGGCGACGCGCGCTATCAGCGGCTGCTCCAGACCGAGTTCCCACGGACCGGCAAGGACGTGCTCACCGCCCGCCGCAGCTTCGACGCCAGCTATGCGGGCGGCGAGGGGCGGCTCCTCGGAGCGGTCCTCGACGCCCTGCAGGAGAGCGGCATCCCCTTCGACTCGCGGGTCGAGGTGACCCCCGGCTGGGCCCTGGTGTGGGGCGCGATGCGCATCGATGTACGCGACGCCGACGGCGGCGGAGTGGTCGAGATGAGTGCCCCCGCGGGGTCGCTGACGCCGAGTCAGTGGCAACAGCGCACCACCGACCTCTTCGCCCGGATCGCCGGCCGGCTCGCCTCCTGAGGGCCCGCGGTATCATCTCTCGAGCCCCGGTCGACCCGCGATCACCGGGGACAGGCCATGGATCATCCCCCCATCCCTCTGATTGTCCTCGGCGGCCGGGACCGGCGTCCGCCGAGGCTCCCGGACGGTAGCCCCGAACGCCACCCGCTGCTCGGCTACAAGGGGCTCGACCTCAAGGTCGGCGCGCGCCCGCTCATCGCCGAGGTGGTCGACCGCTGGCGCCGCTCGGAGGCCTTTGGCCCCGTCTACATCGCGGGTCCTGCGGCGCTCTACCGCGGCGTGGTCCCCGGAGCGGTGCTGGTCGACACCGACGGCGACTTCGGCCAGAACCTGCGCGCCGGTCTCGAGGCGGTCATCGCGGCCCACGGCATGGCACCGACGGCGGTGACCACCTGTGACGTCCTGCCGGATGCGGCGGAGCTCGCGGCCCTCGTCACCGAGTACCGCCGGGTGTCGCCGTGCGACTTCTGGATGCCCCAGATCCGCGTCCCGGAGGACCCCGGGAAGCTGGGCGCCTCGGACTGGAAGCCGCGCTACCGGCTGATCCCCGAGGACCGAGACGAGCCCGTCGAGATCTTGCCCAGTCACCTGGTCATCGCCGACACCGCAGCCATCCGCCTGGGGCTGGTCTACCGGATGTTCGCCCTCGCCTATCGCACGCGCAACCGCCCCGTGATGTTCCGCCGCGCCGTCATCGCCCGCGCGATGATCGGTGCCCTCCTGCTCGAGGACCTGCGCGCGCTGGTACGCTTGCGGCCGCCGCTCCTGACCTGGGAGGTGGTGCGCAACGGCAGCGCCCTGGCGCGGAGCCTGGCCAGCGGCGCCATCCGCGCCGACCGCTTGGCGCACCTGGTCCACAAGCTCTTCGTCCTCCACGCCCACCGCCACCGTCACCCCGACCGTCGGGGCTACATGCCGGTGCTCGAGGGCTTGTCGTTGGCCAAGGACATCGACACTGAGGAAGAAGCCCGCGAGCTGACGAAGCGGTTTTCCTCGAACGACTGAACCCACCGCCGGAATCGCTCCGGCGTTCGCCGAATCGGAGCCTGCCATGAGCCACAACCGCGAGCTCTCCAAGATCTTCGACCAGATCGCCACCGCCCTCGAGCTGCTTGGCGAGAACCGCTTCAAGGTCGCCGCCAACGCCCGGGTGTCGCGGGTCCTGGACGATATGACCCGCGACGTCGGCGACGTCGTCGACGAGGATCCCGACACCGCCCTCGACCGGTTGACCGAGATCGACGGCATCGGCAAGAGCACCGCGGAGAAGATCCTCGAATACCTCGACAGCGGCGAGGTCGGCGAGCACGCCGAGCTGCTCGAGAAGGTGCCGGCGGGGCTCTTCGACGTCCTCGAGGTCCCCGGTCTCGGCCCCAAGGCGGTCAAGGCCATGTGGGAGCAGCTGGGCATCACCTCGGTGGCCGATCTCAAGGCCAAGATCGACTCGCCGGAGTTCGCCGAGCTGCCGCGCATGGGCGCCAAGACCATCGCCAACATCAAGCAGGCACTGGCCTTCAGCGAGCGCAGCCAGGACCGCGTGCCGCTAGGGCAGGCGCTGCCATTGGCCCTCGAGCTCCGCGACCGGCTGCGCGAGACCGAGGGTGTCCGCCGCCTCGACTACGCCGGCAGCCTGCGGCGTGGCCGCGAGACCATCGGCGACCTCGACTTCCTGGTGGTCTCGGACGATCCCGAGGCGATCCGCGAAGCGTTCACCACCCTCCCCGAGGTCACCCAGGTGCTGGCCAAGGGCGAGACCAAGTGCTCGATCCGCCTGGAGAGCGGCAAGGTGGCGATGCAGGCGGATCTCAGGATCGTCAACGGAGACGCCTATGGCGCCGCGCTGCTCTACTTCACGGGCTCGAAGGAACACAACGTGCGGCTCCGCGAGCGCGCCATCCAGAAGAACCTGCGGCTCAACGAATACGGCCTCTTCGAGGGCAAGGAGGAGCGGCCCCA
>JAGQSE010000231.1 GCA_020439725.1 Acidobacteriota bacterium | reverse complement strand
CTTCTCGGCGGCGGCGAAATCGAAGATGGCGTTGCCGTCGGGATGGAAGGGCGAGCCGTCATAGAGCAGCAGGGTCGCGCCCGACGCCAGGCCGGAAGCCAGCCAGTTCCACATCATCCAGCCGCAGGTGGTGTAGTAGAAGACCTTGTCTTCGGGTCCCACGTCGGTGTGGAGCACCAGCTCTTTGAGGTGCTGCAGCAGCGTGCCGCCGGCGCCGTGGACCATGCACTTGGGCAGACCGGTGGTCCCCGACGAATACAGGATGTAGAGCGGGTGGTCGAAGGGCAGCTGGACGAAATCGAGGGGCACGCTCTCCGAGGTCGCTGGCGCCGCCGGCGTGACGAAGGCGTTCCACGACACGGCATGGGGCACCGAGGCGAGATCGGGCTCGGCGGCGAGGTGTGGGACGACGACCACGCGCTCGACGCTCGGCAGACCCTCGGCGATGGCGGCCACCCGCGGTAGCACATCGATGGTCTTGCCGGCCCAGCGATAGCCGTCGGCGGCGAAGAGCACCCGCGGTTCGATCTGCCCGAAGCGGTCGAGGACCCCCTCGAGGCCGAAGTCCGGCGAGCACGAGGACCACACGGCGCCGAGGCTCGCCGCCGCCAGCATGGCGATGATCGCCTCGGGGATATTGGGCAGGAAGCCGGCGACGCGATCTCCGGCGCCGACACCGATGCCGGCGAGAGCCGCCGCCAGCCGGGCGACCTCGACCCGCAGTTGGTGGTGGGTCAGCCGGCGGAGGGGGCCCGCCTCGGTCCATGCGACGATGGCCAGCCTTTCGTCGTCGTGGAGCAGGAGGTTCTCGGCGAAATTGAGCCGGGCGCCGTGGAACCAGCGCGCTCCGGGCATGCGGCGTTCCTCGTCGAGAACCGCCTCCCAGGGGTGGCTCGCCTCGACGCCGCAGTAATCCCACAACGCGGGCCAGAATTGCTCGGGATGGTCGACGGACCAGCGGTAGAGCTCGTCATAGGTCGAGACATGGACCGACGAGCGCTGGCGGAGCCAGCCCATGAACTTGGTGAGTTTGGCCCCCCGGATCCGGTCCGGCGAGGGCCTCCAGACGGCCTCCTCCACCTCTCCCTCCTCAGGAACCGACGATGCGGCCCCGGCACTCGCCGAAACCGATCCGGACATATCCGTCCCGCTCGCAATAGCCGCGGAGGATGACCTCGTCACCGTCGTCGAGGAAGTGCCGAACCTCGCCGCCGGGCAGCTCGAGGGGCTCGGCGCCGCGCCAGGTCAGCTCGAGGAGGCAGCCGCGTTGCCCTTTCTCCGGACCGGAGACCGTGCCGCTGGCCAGAAGGTCTCCCGCTTGCAGGTTACACCCATTGCTCGTGTGGTGGGCGATCATTTGCGCCGGCGTCCAGTAGAGGTCACGGAATCGCCCATGGCTCAGCCGGAAGGGACCGATACCGGCGGCGCGCATCGCTTCGCTGGACAGCCAGACCTCGACCTGCAGGTCGACGGCGCCCCAGCGGCGGTTGTCGTCGCCGTCGAGGTAGGGCAAGGGTTGCGGATCACCCGCGGGCCGCTCGAAGGCCGGGACGCGGAACGGCGTCAGCGCCTCGGCGGTCACGACCCACGGCGAGAGGGTCGTCGCGAAGCTCTTGGCGAGGAAGGGACCCAGCGGCTGATACTCCCAGGCCTG
>JAGQSE010000230.1 GCA_020439725.1 Acidobacteriota bacterium | reverse complement strand
CGCCGTAGCCGGCCCAGTCCTTGTAGAACGAGGCCACCGCGAGGAGGTCGGGCAGGTAGACCTGTGACACGAAGCGCTCGGCGAGAGCGATGAGCTTTCGCATGTGGTCGAGCGATTCGATGTTGATCGCCGCCTGGCTGTCGGGATCCACCGGCGTCGCCATGCCGCCCACCAGGAAGCTCTGCAGATGCGGGTTCTTGCCCCCCAGGATGGCGTGGATCTTGATGAACTCCCGCTGCCAATCGAGAGCTTCGAGATAGTGCGCCACCGCCATCAGGTTGGCCTCGGGTGGCAGTCGATACGCCGAATGGCCCCAGTAGGCGTTGGCGAAGGGACCGAGCTGCCCCTGCTCGACGAAGGCTTGGAGCCGCTCCTTGATCCCCTTGAAATACTTGCCGCTCGACAGCGGCCAATCCGAGATGCTCTGCGCCAGCGTCGCGGTCTTCACCGGGTCCGCCGACAGGGCCGACACCACGTCGACCCAGTCCAGCGCGTGCAGGTGGTAGAAGTGGACGACGTGGTCGTGGACCATCTGGGCGGCCATGACCAGGTTGCGCAGGATGCGGGCGTTGGGCGGTGGTTGGGCGCCGATGGCGTTCTCGACCGCGCGGATCGAGGCGATGGCGTGCACGGTGGTGCAGACGCCGCAGATGCGCTGGCAGAACGCCCAGGCGTCACGCGGGTCGCGCCCCTTGAGGATGATTTCGATGCCGCGGAACATGGTCGAAGACGACCAGGCGTCCTGGACCATGCCGCCGTCGACCTGGGCCTCGATGCGTAGATGACCCTCGATACGAGTGACGGGATCGACCACCACGTGGGTCATGACGGGTCTCCTTTATCTTCGGCCGCCGCGGAACGTTTGTCCGCCATGGAACGGCCGATCTGGACGAGGCCGTGGGCGGCGAACGCGGCGCCGACGCCGGCGGTCGCCCACAACCCGATGCGATCGATGTCCGAGTGGATGCCGAAGCCTGGAATGCCCCCGAGATGCGCGTAGAACGGCGTCATCTTGTCCCAGAAATCGGGCTCGGCGCAGCCGATACACGGGTGGCCGCAGCCGATGGGCCAGTTGGTGCCTTCGTTCCAGCCGACGTTGGGGCAGTTCTGGAAGGTCACCGGCCCCTTGCACCCGACCTTGTACAGGCAGTACCCCTTGCGGTGCCCGCCGTCACCCCATTGCTCGACGTACTGGCCGGCGTCGTAGTGCGCACGCCGCTCACAGTTGTCATGGATCGACTTGCCGTAGGCGAAGAGGGGCCGCCGGTAGTGATCGAGGGGCGGCCACCGGTTGTAGGCCAGGTAGTAGACCACCAGCGCGGCGAGGTTCTCGCCGTTGGCCGGACAGGCCGGCATGTTGACCACCGTCTTGAGGTCCGGTAGGGCGTCGGTGACACCCAGGGCCCCGGTGGGGTTGGGCGCCGCTGCCGGGATGCCGCCGTAGGCCGCGCAGGTGCCGATGGCGATGGTGGCGGCAGCACCGCTGCACACCTGGCGGGCGATATCGAGGGCCGAGCGACCGCCGATGGTGCAGTAGGCACCGTTGGCGCCGGTCGGGATCGAGCCTTCGACCACCGCCAGGTACTCGCCCCGATGGTTGTCGACCACCGCCTGGAGATTCGCTTCGGCCTGGTGTCCCGCCGCCGCCATCAATGTCTCGTGATAGTCGACGGAGAGCACGTCGAGGATGATGTCCGCCACCGTCGGCCGGCCGGCGCGAAGGAAGGACTCGGTGTTCCCGGCGCAGTCCTGGAACTCGAGCCAGACCAGGATCGGTTTCTTCGTGGTCTCGAGGGCCTTGGCCATTTCGGCCCCTGCAGACTTGGGTAAGGCGAGCACCGATGCCATGAGGCCGCAAAAGCGAACGAAGTCTCGCCGCGTCACGCCCTTCCTCTCGAGCTCGTCGAGGATCCAGCGTCTCTGCTGAGCCATGATATTGCCCTCCTAACTTTGCCCGAGTATGCGACGTGACGCGCCGAGGCGAACCATCCGCGAGGGTGTTTGCGGAGGTTTCTGGAAACAGGTCAAAGGGTGGTTCTTTTCCCCACCCCCAGAGGTAGTTCACTGCATTCAAAGGGAATTCACGGCAGCGAGCCGTCTCCTCTACCGGAGACGTGGAACCCCATCCGGAAGACCGTCGAGGGCCTTCGGGGCCCGGGAAGGAACGCCCATGACCCGCAAGCTGAGCCGCTGGACCTATCACCTGATGCTCGCGAGGGTGCCCCTCGTCGGCATTCTCGTCCTGCTGCTCTTCGCCGTCCTCGGCGGCTCGGGACCGCCGACCATCAGCAACATGTTGCTCATGGACGGCCCCCTCCAGCTCTTCCTCGGTGTCTTCGTGGCCTGTCAGCTGGCGAGCCTCTGCGGCCTCCTGGCGCTGATCACCTGGCGGGTGGCGCCGGCGCGCTTCGGCGCCCATCGCCTCGCGTTGCCGGCCTTCCTACGGGGTGACAGCGCCCTGCGGGGGCTGCCTTGCGCCGCTCTCGCGCTGCCCCTCGTCCTGCGCATGTGGGTGCGCAACTGGCACCGCGCGGACCTGCCCGCCCTCAGCCCGGTGCGCTCGAGCCTGGCGGTCCTCGCCGGGCTCGCCGCGGCGGCACTGGTCCTGGTGGTCATCGAGCGCCTGCGGCACGTTCTCGTCCGGCGCTTCCTCACGGGACCGACCCAGTCGCCGAACTTCCTGGTGCGCTTCACGCGCCGGCTCGGCCCCGGCTACTACGACCGGGGCGCGGGCCGCGTCGAACCCGGCCACGCCCTCGCCACCACCACCCTCCTCGTCCTCGGCACCGTCTACGCAGCCCTCTACTGGGTGCTCCACCCGGCCGACGGTCACCAGGCTTGGGCCCCGACCCTCGCCTATGTGCTAGGTCTGGTGATGCTCGTCGTCTCGCTCCTGTCGGGGGCCGCGTTCTATCTCGATCGCTACCGGGTGCCGCTGCTGCTCGCCGTCGTGGCCTATGTCGCCGTGGCCGGTCACCTGGCACCCCTAGACCATTTCTTCAGGGTCCGCGCCCTCACTTCGAAGCCGCCCTCGATCACCCGGGCCCTCGACGCGCGGTTCGAGCTCCAGGGCTCGACGCTGGCAGCGGACCGCCCGCGTGTCCTGACGATCGTCACCAGCGCGGGCGGCGGCATCCAGTCCGCAGCCTGGACCGCCCGCGTCCTGGCCGGGATCCAGCAGGAGCTGGTCGAGAGGTCCGGCGAGCAGGAGGGCGAGGACTTCGCGCGCTCGATCTACCTGACGAGCGCCGTGTCCGGTGGCAGCGTCGGCCTCTTCTTCTACCTCCAGTCCTTCGATCCCGCCCGCGGCGCACCGCCGGCCACAAGCCTCGACCGAAGCTTGCGCGCCGCACGGAACAGCAGTCTCGAAGCCACCGCCTGGGGTCTGATCTTTCCCGACCTGCAACGAGCCTTCGTCCCCCTCGTCCGCGGCAACCTCTGGCTCGACCGGGCCTGGGCGATGGAGCGTTCGTGGCTTCAAGCCAGCCAAGGGACCTCCAAGGTGGCGGGCGACGGACCCTGGATGTCGCAATGGATGAACGCCGCCGAGACGGGCTCGATGCCCGGCGTGATCTTCAACTCCACCACCGTCGAAGACGGCCGGCAGCTGCGCCTGTCGAACCTCGACCTGGCACCGCTCAGCCCGATGGAACGGCGTGACGCCAATGCCGGCGAGCAGACCCAGATCGTCAAGACTTCGGCACGGCTGCTCAAAAACCGAGACGGCCAGCTCCTCGACCTCCCCGCCGTCAGCGCAGCGCGGCTCTCCGCGACGTTTCCTTACGTCACCCCCGTGGCCCGGGCACGGTGCGACGACGGGACGGTCGCCCGGCTCGACGGGTATCACTTCGCCGACGGCGGCTACTTCGACAACTTCGGTGTCGTCAGCGCCCTCGAATGGCTCTTGGAGCTCCGTCGCAACACGTCTCGTCTCGACGCCTTCGACCGCATCGTCGTGATCCAGATCAACGGCTTCCCCGAACCGGCCACGGCCGAGGCGGAGACGACGCCGCACGGCTTGGCGGGAGAAGCCGGAGCGGCAGCCGAGGCCGAATCGTCCAAGAGCTGGTGGTTCGCCACCGCGGCGCCGTTCACCACGCTGACAAAGGTCCTCACATCCACCCAAGTGGCGCGGAACCTGCTCGAGCTCGGCATGTTGGCGGAGGCCTTCGAAACGGGCCCGAGACCGGTGAAGCTCGATTCCTTCTCGTTCCGCCCGCCCGCCCGCGATCCGGACGAGCCCGATCCGCCACTCTCCTGGTATCTCTCGCCCAGCGATCAGAGGCGTCTCGACACCGACTGGGAGAGCGCCGACAACCGCGAGGAGCTCGACCGGCTGATCGAGGTCTTCCGGGCCCCGCCGGCCGCCGAGATCGAGTCCGCGGAGCCGGCGGGAACCGCTCCCGGCTCCGACGGGCCCTGAGCCTCCTCGTCGCTCCCTCGCGGCTCGAGGAAGGGGACGAGGAGGCGAGCGCCGGCCGCGCTGTCCGCCTCCGGACCGTCAGCGGCCCGGGGTGCTACGACGCAACCGGCGTACCGCCATGGCCCCCGTGAGGAGCGCCAGGAGCGCGAGTCCCAGCCCGTCCAGGGTCGGGATCTCGAGGACGCTCACCGGGAAGATAACCTCCGTCGGGTCGTCGTCATCGCCCGGGTCGCCGTTG
>JAGQSE010000229.1:1781-4118 GCA_020439725.1 Acidobacteriota bacterium | reverse complement strand
CCGCACACCAGGTTGAAGACCCCCGCCGGCAGCTCGGCCTCGTGGACGATCTCGGCGAACCGGAAGGCGGTCAGCGGGGTGATCTCGCTGGGCTTCAAGACCACCGTGCAGCCCGCCGCCAGGGCCGCGGCGACCTTGGCGACGGCCTGGTGGAGCGGGAAGTTCCACGGCGTGATGCAGCCGGCGACCCCCGCCGCCTCGCGCAGCAGCAGCGAGCGCCCGGCCTCTTCCCGCCAGGGGTAGGCCTCCACCAGCCGCGCGTAGGAGCCGAGGACCCGGGCGGGCACGGCGACGTGCACCTCGAGGGCCATGCGCAGCGGCGCTCCGACCTCGGTGGCGATGAGCTCGGCGAGCTCCTGGCGGTGGCGCAGGACGCCGCGCTGCAGCCGTCGGAGGGCGTCGGCGCGTTCCGCCGGGCTCGTCCGCGACCAGGGCTCGAAGGCGGCGCTGGCGGCCTCGACCGCGCGGTCGACGTCCTCGGCGGTGGCCTCGGGCACGCTGCCGGCGATCTCTTCGGTGCTCGGGTTTCTCACCGCGCGCCGCGCCGAGCCGGCGGGCGGGGTCCACCGGCCGCCGATCAAGAAGCTCTGGTGGTCGGTCATGGGGGTCGCTCCGGTAGGGTTGAACGGGACTGCGGCGCCTGGAGCGGGATTGTCCCGGAGCCCGTGAGGGCGGTCAAGGCGCCCCCGGGGGGGTGTGGGTTTGGGTGTAGAATGCGACGGCTCTCGATGATCCGCAACCATTCGGCACGATTCGGGTTACCGGTTTCTCCGATGATGGGAATGCAATGAGTTTGTTCAGTCGGCTGGTCGTCACCACCCTTCCCCTGGTTCCCAAGTTCATCGTCGGTCGGGTCGCGGCTCCCTATGTCGCGGGAGCGAGCCTCGACGACGCCCTGGCGACGATCCGCCAGCTCAACGCCGAAGGCGCCATGGCGACCATCGACATCCTCGGTGAAGAGGTCGCGGAGCGCGCCAAGGCGGCCGCCTTCACCGAGCAATACCTCGAGGTCCTCGACGCCATCCAGCGTCATGGCGTCGACTCCAACGTCTCGGTCAAGCCGACGATGCTGGGGCTCAAGATCGACGAGAGCTACTTCGCCGAGAACATGGCGCGGCTCGCCGAGGCCGCCAAGGAGCGGAACAACTTCCTCCGTCTCGACATGGAGGACCGCACCTGTACCGACGCGACGCTGCGGGTCTACAAGAGCCTCCACGAGCGCTATGGCAACGTCGGCACGGTGCTCCAGGCCTACATGCGGCGCACCGTCCAGGACATCGACGAGCTCCCCGCCGAGGGCGCCAACATCCGGCTGTGCAAGGGCATCTACGTCGAGCCCCGGGAGGTCGCCTTCAAGGGCTACGACACGGTCCGCGCCAACTTCCTCGCCGCCCTCGAACGGATGCTCGAACGCGGGGTCTACGCCGCCATCGCGACCCACGACGAATACCTGGTGTGCGGCGCCCTGGCGCTGATCCGTCGCTACGGCGTGCCGCGCGAGCGCTACGAGTTCCAGATGCTCCTCGGCGTCGATCCGCAGCTGCGGCGCATCCTCCTGGGCCGCGGTCACCGCCTGCGGGTTTACGTCCCCTTCGGTCGCGACTGGTACCAGTACTCGATCCGGCGCCTGCGCGAGAACCCCGAGGTCGCCCGCCACGTCCTCAAGGCAATGATCGCCGGGGGGCGGTAGAGGGACGTCGTGGGTCACGAGGAACGCACACCCTCGCTGGGTCGCATCGCCGTCGTCGGCGCCGGGCGGATGGGAGAGACGCTGGCGCGCGCGCTGGTGGGATCTGGAGCGGTGGCCGCAGCCGACCTGGTCGCCTCCGCGCCACGGCAGGAACGTCTCGACGAGGTGGCGGCGACCACCGGCGTCGCCATCACCCTCGACAACCGCGAGGCGGTGGCGGGAGCCGACCTGGTCCTGTTGTGCGTCAAGCCCCAGACCCTGTCCGAGGTGATGGAAGAGCTCGCCCCGGTCCTCGAACCGGCGCAGCTCTTGGTGTCCATCGCCGCCGGCGTCTCGACCCGCGCGGTGGAGGACCTTCTCGACGGACCGGTGCCGGTGGTCCGCGCCATGCCCAACACGCCGAGCCTCTTGGGGGCGGGCATGACGGCGCTGTGCCGAGGTCGCCACGCGAGCCGCGACCACCTGCGCCGCGCCACCGCCGTCTTCCGCCACGTGGGCCGCACCCTCGAGCTTCCGGAGCGCCACTTCGACGCGGTCACCGGCCTGTCCGCCAGCGGTCCGGCGTTCATCTACATCGTCATCGAAGCGATGGCCGAGGCGGGGGTCAAGGTCGGTCTGCCGCGCGGCGTCGCCACCGAGCTGGCCGC
>JAGQSE010000229.1:0-1693 GCA_020439725.1 Acidobacteriota bacterium | reverse complement strand
TGCACCATCGACGGCATCCTCCAGCTCGAGGAGGGCGGTCTCCGGGTGACCCTGATCAAGGCCATTGTCGAGGCCGCCCGGCGCGCCCGCGAGCTCGCCCCCTGAGCCGGGGGGCGGAGAAGGCCGCGGAGCGCCATGAGCCCCAACAGCCGGCCCCGCGTCGTCCTCCTCCAGGTGCGCGGCGATCACTTCGTCGAAGGCCAGGAACAGGAGTGCTTCCGTGAGGCCTGTGACCTTCCCGCCGAGCGTCTCGTGGCCATCAACCTCTTGGTACGGCCGCGGGTTCCCTACGCCGAGGTCGCCGACGCAGACGCGCTGATCCTCGGTGGTGCCGGCGCCCATTCGGCCCTCGACGACCACCCGTTCACCGCGCCGCTGTCGGATCTGGTCCTGCGCTGGATCGACGAGGGCCGGCCGCTCTTCGGGTCGTGCTGGGGGCACCAATTCCTCGGCCGGCTCCTGGGCGGCGAGCTGGCCCACGACCCGGAGCGCGGCGAGATCGGCACCTTCGAGGTCGAGCTCACCGCCGCCGGTCGTGCCGACCCGCTGCTCGACGGTCTTCCCGAGCGCTTCCTGGTGCAGCTCGGTCATCTCGACCGCATCGCCGCGCCACCTCTGACGATGGTCGAGCTGGCGCGCTCCGAACGCTGCCCGCAGCAGCTGGTGCGGGTGGCGGACAAGCCGGTTTACGGCAGCCAGTTCCACCCCGAGATCGACCGCCGCCATTTCCTCGATCGGCTGGCGGTCTACCGTCGCGACTACGCGCCGTCGGAGGAGGAGCTGCTCAAGGTCGAGCGCACCCTCCGCGCCTCGCCGGAGGCCGCACGCCTGCTGCCGCGGTTCCTCGAGCTCTACACCTGAACGGCGGCCCGCCGCCTCGGCGGATCGCTCGAGGCCTCGCGTTGACGGTGCCGGTGGCCGGTGGTAACGTCCTGACTATTACCATGTCGTTCAGGGTCTACCAGTTTCTCCAGCACGAGGCTCGCCGGTGTCTGAATCCAACTCATCCCGCAGCAACCTGAGAGCCTTCTTGCGCGAGCCTTCCACCGACAGCATCGACCTCGCGGTGGTCTCCGACAGCGGGCTGACGCAAACCTACGAGACCGCCTCGGGCAACCAGCGGTTGGTCGCCGGTGCGGCGCCGGAGATCGAGGCCAACGTCATCGTCATCGCTCACCCGGACGGCAAGCGCCTGGGTACGCGCTATCGCCTCACCCCCGGAGCGGTGCTCGAGGTGGGGCGTTCCAACGAGGTCGAGGTGAGCCTTCCCGAGGTGCTGTCGATCTCGCGCCGGCACGCCCGCCTGCATCACCTGGGGCAGGGAGTTTCCATCGAGGACCTGGGGAGCACCAACGGCACCTATGTCAACGGCCGCCTGTTGGTGGGCTCGTCGATGCTGCGCAGCGGCGAACGCTTCCAGGTCGCCGGCGTGCACTTCAAGTTCCTCCACGAGAAGGATGTCGAGAGCGCCTATTACGAGGCCATCTACGACCTCGTCACCCGCGACGGCCTGACCGACATCTACAACAAGCGCAAGTACGAGGAGGAGGTCGGTCGCGAGTTCGCCCGCGCCGTCCGCCACCAGCGCCCGCTGTCGCTGATCCTCTTCGACATCGACCGCTTCAAGCAGATCAACGACACCTACGGCCACCTGTGCGGTGACTTCGTCCTCAAGGAAGTCACCCAGGTGGTG
>JAGQSE010000228.1 GCA_020439725.1 Acidobacteriota bacterium | reverse complement strand
TGGGACGCGGCCGGCAAGGGCGGGGCGATCCGCCGGCTGACGCGGGCCATGGACGCCCGCAGCTACATCGTCATCCCGGTGGCGGCCCCCACCGACGAGGAGCACCGCTACCACTATCTATGGCGCTTCTGGCGACGGCTGGAAGCTCCTCGGGACAAGCAAATCCTGATCTTCGACCGCAGCTGGTACGGCCGGGTTCTGGTCGAGCGGGTCGAAGGCTTCGCCCGGGAGGCCGAGTGGCGGCGTGCCTATGGCGAGATCAACGGCTTCGAGCGGCAGCTCGTCGATCACGGCACCCTGCTCGCCAAGTTCTGGTTCCATATCGCGCCCCAGGAACAGCTCGAGCGCTTCGAGGCCCGGCGTGAGATCGCCTACAAGCAGTGGAAGCTCACCGAAGAGGATTGGCGCAACCGCGAGAAGTGGCCGCTCTACGAGGCCGCGGTCGAGGAGATGCTGGCGCGGACCTCGCCGCCGGAGGCGCCCTGGACGCTGATCTCGGGCAACGACAAGCTCCACGCCCGAGTCGCCACCCTGCGCCGCGTCATCGAGGTCGTCGAGCAGGGGCTCGGGCCACGGCAACGCTGACCGTTCGCGTCGGGCCGTGGCAGGCGTGGAGCCCCCGGCCTCCCTCGTGGTAGTTTCCGGTTGTTACAGTTCACGTCTTCGTAACAGCCATTCCGCCCTCGGCGCGGATCCCGGCCGGTTCACCTCGACCCCAAACAAGGAAGCGACGAGCATGCGCCACAAGAGCCTCCCTCCGCACCTCCTTCTCGGCCTTCTTCTCCTCGGCGTCGCCGGTCTCGGTACGCTCGCCTGCGGTCGCCCCGGCGAGGGCGGCGGCAGTCAGCGGACGCTGATCCAGAACAAGGGTTCGGACACGCTGGTCAACGTCGCCCAGGCCTGGGCGGAAGCCTACAAGGACGTCGACCCCAACGTCGCCGTGGCGGTTTCCGGCGGCGGCTCGGGTACCGGCATCTCGGCGTTGATCAACGGCACCGTCGACATCGCCAACGCCAGCCGAGCGATGAAGGAGGACGAGATCCAGGCCGCCGAGGCCCAGGGCCACGAACCGGTCCAGCACCTGGTCGGCTATGACGCCCTCGCGGTCTTCGTCCACAAGGACAACCCGGTGGCCTCGATGAGCCTGGCGCAGCTGGCCGAGATCTATGGCGAGGGCGGCACCTACGACCACTGGAGCCAGCTCGGCGTCACCATCCCCGGTTGCGACAGCGACGAGATCGTCCGTGTCAGCCGCCAGAACAACTCGGGCACCTATGTCTACTTCCAGGAGGCGGTGCTCGGCGAGGGACGCGACTTCCGTCTCGGCTCGCGCGACATGCACGGCTCGAAGGACGTGGTCGACCTGGTCGAGCACACCCCCTGCGCCATCGGCTACAGCGGTCTCGCCTATGCCACCGATGAGGTCCACCGGCTGTGCATCGGCGACAGCCCCGAGGCCTGCGTCTCCCCGTCGGTCGAGACGGCGGTGGATGGCACCTATCCCATCGCCCGGCCGCTCTTCATGTACACCTCCGGTCAGCCCACCGGCGCCGTCGGTGCCTATCTCGACTGGATCTTGAGCGACGCCGGCCAGTGCATCATCCAGGGGAAGGGCTACGCGCCGGTGCGCTCGGTGACTTGCGG
>JAGQSE010000227.1:10893-18703 GCA_020439725.1 Acidobacteriota bacterium | reverse complement strand
CAGGTCCGCCTCCTCGCGGGCCAGCAGGGCGAGCTGCGGTCCTTGCCCCGGCGGCGCCAGCGCGTGGGCCTCGGTCGCTTCGTCGAGCTCGGTCCAGCGGGGGCCCCGGCCCTTGCGGCGGTGCAGCATCCCGATTTCGTTGCGGCAACAAACGCAGATCCAGGTGGCCAGGCTGCTGTCGCCGCGAAAGGTATCGAGCCGATCAAAGACCTTGCACAGCGTGGCCTGCGCCACGTCGCGGGCGAGCTCCGGATCCTCCGGCAGCCGCGAGTGCGCAAAGCGCTGGAGCACGGGCAGGTACTCCGAGCAGAAACGCTCGAAGGCCGCCTCGTCGCCGGCGAGCATCGCCCGGACCAGACGGCGCTCGTCGGCGGAGTCGGCGGTCGATCGATGGCTGGGGTTCGAGGTCATGGCTCGGTCTCCCGCTCTTCCTGGCACCGAGCGCGCGGTGTCCACGGACGAGGCTCGGTGCGTATCGGCGCGGCGGTGCGGTGTCCTGGGTCGCGCCCATCCTATTGGATGCCCGATGTCCGCCGATCCTTCGCGGCGGGTAGCGGTGGCGCACCCGGCTTGGCCGTATGATCCCCAGCCAACGGAGGACCCGGCGCGCCCCTTTCGCCGCCGGAACCCGATGGACGTCGTGCTGCTGGTCCTCGTCCTGGCGTTTCTTCTCGTGAGCTTCGTGCTCGAGAAGCTGCCCGTCGACGTCACCGCCCTCATCGCCCTCGGGCTGTTGCTGCTCTTCGGGCTGATCACCCCGGAGCAGGCCACCGCCGGGTTCAGCAACCCGGCGGTGGTGACGGTGATGATGATGTTCATCCTGAGCGAGGGCTTGGTGCAGAGCGGGGTGGTGCGGCGGATCGGCTACGGCCTGGTCCGTCTCGCCGGCCGCCAAGGACAGCGCGCCACCCGGGGCCTGCTCGGTCTCGCCGGGTTGATCTCCGCCTTCGTCAACAACACCGCCGCGGTGGCGATCTTCATCCCGGTGACCCTCGACCTCGCGAAGCATTACCGCATCAGCCCGTCGCGGCTCCTGATCCCGCTGTCCTACGTCACGATCCTGGGCGGTACCTGTACGCTCATCGGCACCTCGACCAACGTCCTGGTCAGCTCGCTGGCGACCCAGCACGGGCTCGCCCCCTTTTCGATGTTCGAGTTCCTGGCGGTGGGCGGGGTGGTCTTCGTGGTGGGCTCGGCCTACAACCTGTGGCTGGTCCCGCGGTTGATCCCGGTGCGCGCGACGCAGGCGAGCCTCACCGGCAAGTACCGGATGGACGCCTATCTGACCGAGCTGCGCGTCCGTCGCGGCTCGGTGTTGATCGGACGGACGGTTCTCGAGGAGGAGCTGAGCGAGCGCTTCCGCGTCAACCTCCTCGAGGTGGTGCGCGCCGGTCGACGCATCGCCTCGGACTTGCGGAACCTGCCCCTCGAGGTCGACGACGTCCTCCTGGTCCGCGGCAGCATGGAGGACATCCTCGCCTTCAAGGAGCAGCGCGGCTTGCTGCTGCTCACCGACGTCAAGCTCGGCGACAAAGAGCTCTCCGACGAGACGACGGTGCTGGTCGAGGTCCAGGTGAGGCCCAGCTCGACCCTGGTCGGCTCGACGCTCAAGGAGATCGACTTCCGCAAGCGCTACGCGTGCTTCGTGCTCGCTCTGGCGCGCACCGGAGAGGTGCTGCGCGAGAAGATCTCGTCGGTGCCGCTCCGGCCCTGGGACACACTGCTCGTCTTCGGCCCGCGCCAGCGCGTCGACGGTTTGGCCCAAGCCGGTGATTTCGTTCCGCTCCAAGAGGTTCACGCTCACCTCCACCGGAGCCGCCGCTGGTGGATCGGTGCGCTGGCGATCCCGCTGGTGGTGGCGCTGGCTGCGACCGGGCTGATGCCGATCTTGAAGAGCGCGATCCTCGGTGTCGTGCTCCTCCTGGCGACCCGCACGCTTCGCATCCAGCAGGCCTACCGGGCCATCGACTGGACGGTGATCTTCGTACTGGCCTCGGTGCTGCCCCTCGGGGCGGCGATGGAGCAAACCGGGCTGGCGGCCGGGCTCGCCGGCGCCATCGTCCGGGTGGGGGAGCCCTACGGACCGTGGGCGATGCTGTCGCTGGTGATCCTGGCGACCTCGCTCCTGACCGAGTTCATCACCAACAACTCGGCTGCGGTCCTGATGGTGCCGATCGCGTTCTCGATCGCCGAGCATCTGGGGGTCGATGCCAAACCCTTTCTGATGGGTCTGACCTTCGCGGCATCGATGAGCTTTGCGACGCCCACCGGGTACCAAACCAACACGATGGTCTACGGTCCCGGGGGCTATCGCTTCGTCGACTATGTCAAGGCCGGAGCGCCCCTGAACTTGATCCTTTGGCTTCTCACCAGTTTCTTGGTGCCCTGGGTCTGGCCGTTCTGAGCTTCGCTCCCTACCGCTCTCGATCTTCCGGATCCCACCCGATGGTCGATGCGACCTCGTCCCAGGAGAGGCCTGCCGCTTCGAGTCGATGGCGCAACCGCCCGAGACTTCGATCGTGGAGGTGGTAGAGGCGCCGCTGGCCCACGCCGAGGATCACCGCGATGCGGTTGAGTCTCAGGCCGTCGGAGTAGCGCAGCTCGAGGATCCGTCGCTCGCGTTCTTCGAGAGTGCCCAAGGCCTCGCGGAGCGCGTCGAAGATCCGACGCCGGCGGGCCAGCCGTTCGGCCACCTCGACGGGGTCGTGACCGCTCGACGGATGGGGTAGTAGCTCGAGCCGGCTGTCGTCCTCGAACCGTCGCGAAGACCGTGGCGGTAGCTGCTCGGCGAGCTCCCCGAGGGTCACCGCATCGACCGAGGTGCCGCCTCGAGAGCACAGGATCCGGACCGCCTCGTCGAGCCGGAAGCCGTCGCGGTAGAGGAGCGTCTCGAGCTGCTCCGCGTCGACGCCCAGCGACCGCGCCAACTTCGAGCTCCGCCAGCGCCCCCAGCGCTCGTGGCAGAAGTCGCGGTAGCGGTTGACGACGAGGACGGTGAGAAAGGTGGCAAAGCGCGCCTCGCCACGCCAGGCCCGAAGCGGTGCACACCCGTCCTCGAGCAGGAAGACCTTGACCTTCGACCCGAAGTCCTCGAGATCTTCGCGGCTCATCGCATGTCTCCGGCCGACGGCCTCGATGACCCGCTCGATGGTCGTCAGCCGTTTCTCGAAGAGCTTTCGAGCATCCGAGGAAGAGAGCGCCCGGACGCCCTCCTCGGCCCTCAGGCCGCCCGAGACCTCCGTCGGTTCTGCTCTCTGACCCTCGTTCCGCCCCTCCCTGTGCCGCCGTCTCGCCTTCGTTCCCTCGATTCGCCCCATCGTGCCCTCCCTCGGTTGAATCCCTGCTCAAGAGGTGTTCTGGCCCGACCCGCAATCTCACCGCGCTCTCAGCTCAGCTCATGAATGGCTGGAGCCTAGGCGGCGGAGCTCTGTGGAGTCCTGTGGCGGATGTGAGAGGAGGGTGTGGAATTTCTGGGCTGGGGCTGTCTCTACCAGCTGTCGAGAGTAGATCGAGCGCGGAGACCCTCGAGCGCCCGGCTGGATGGCTTCCGAATCGCAATACCGTGACCGGGCACTTCGAGAGCCAAGGGGGAGACCGACGCCATGACCAGGTATCGCCACCGTGACAAGTGGAAGAAGGATGATTGCAAGACCAGGAAGGTATGCAAGCTGGATGATGGGTTGTGTATCCATCAGCTCGAGATCTGCGTTCCAAAGATCTGTGACTTCGATGGCCGGGATGATTGCCCGGATGGCTTGGGGGTCGAGAAGCGTTGGGGCTGCTATCTGGAGTGGCTCCGCAAGAAGTATTCGATCTGCCTGCCGATTCCCTGTCCTGCGGAAGCCTGCAAACCCTGCTGCTCGCCCTGTGTTGATCAAGATGCCTCCCGCGAGGGGGGGTGGAAGCTTCGTGGGCACTACGCCATCGCTCACGCCCGCGAGGTTCACAAGCGCCTCCACCGCCAATTTCTGAGGTTTCGCCAGGTCAGCGCGATCGACGTCGGCTTCGCTGTGCTCGAAGAGCAGAATGCGTTTCACAACTGCCTAGCGCTTCGAATCCATGTGGCGGCGAAGAAACCCACGTATTTGCTCCGGGAAGGAAGCATTCCGAGCTTCACCAGCCTGAGATATCTCTGTCCGGACCCTCCCAAAGATCCCTGCACCGGGCGCTGCCAATGTGGCAACCCTGCCCCCGAACCAGTCGGGGGTGGAGCCGAGGCCGAGTGTGGAGGCCCATGCCCGTGCTACCTCTACTGCAGAGAAGACCACCTCGACGGGATGGATCTCTATCGCCGGTATCCGATCGCTGGGATCCGCCGTCGCGATATGAGCTGCTACCGTTGCCCAGGAGATCTACAGGACCTTTGTCCCGAGGCGTGCGGGTGTTCCCCTCGCGGGTTGGAGCGCAATCATGGCGAGGGCTGGAACGGCTACCGCCTGTGCCTCTTCGGAGTCCCGGTCGACATCGTCGATGCCAGATACTTCCCGAGTCACGGGCACAGCCACCAAACCCTCGAGCAGGGCGTTTTCTCGGCGCCTCTCGAGCGTGGCGATGAACTTTCCGACGCGGAGATGATTCTCACGGGGAGGAATCGTGTAGAGCCGCTGGTCGGAGGAATCAGCATCGGTAGCACGATCGGTCAGGCCGGGACTCTTGGAGCCATCGTTTGGGATCGCACCGACGGTAGGCCGTGCATCCTGAGCAACTGGCACGTGATGGCGGGGACCGTGGATGCGGGAGTCGGAGAGCCCGTCTACCAGCCCAGCTTTTTCGACGGCGGACAGTCCGACGACGTCGTCGCACACCTGAAGCGTTGGCACCTGGCGGATCTTGGCGATGCGGCCATCGCGGAGCTCAACGGCGAGCGTGAGTACGCCTCCGGTGAGATCCTGGGGATGTGGCATCCGATCTCCGGGACCAAGTCCCCTGAGCTCAAGATGGAAGTGATCAAGTGGGGACGTTCGACGGGCTTCACCGAGGGTTTCATCGATGGCATCGACCTGGCGACGAATCTCGACTACGGCGGAGGCGTGATCCGCTACTTCCGCCACCAGTTCCACATCTCTCCGCTTTTCCGAGGCAAGGACGTCAGTCAGGTCGGCGATTCGGGAGCTCTCGTGCTGACAGCGGTCAATACCGATCGGCTTGGGTCGGATCTCTGTTCGGCCAAGAAGAGAACCTGGTCCGTTGAGGCGTCCCGTCGTGAGCTCCTCGAAGACAAGGATTTCTGGAAGAAGTGTCGAAAGTACTGGCAGGAGGCGTCGAAGGATGGTGGAAAGGCCTCGTTCGAGAAGATCGCCAAGCGAGCCCATGATGAGCTCGACGAGGAGCGGAGGAGTCTTGCGGATGGAACTCCCGACACTGTTCGCAGCCAGAAACCTGACCAGGGAAAGAATCACATCATCGAGGAGGAGTTGCTCGATAGGATCTACGGCGACTTTCCCGATTCGACCCAGGAGGTTCTCGAGTGGCTCGGTGCCGACATCGAGTTCTGGGAGCGGAGGAAGAAGCTGGCAGAGTACCATTCGGTGCGCCGCGTCTACTACGCGGTCGGCCTGATCTTTGCCGGCGACACACCGGGATCACCGTTCGGCGAGTTCGCATTGGCATCGGATATCAGCCTGCTCGAGAAAGCGATGCAGTTCTCGCTGCGGCCGGTGTTCGAGCCCCGGAGCTCGTTCCGCAAGCTGCGGACCATCGAGCGGGGCGGACATCGTCGCCGCCGTGGTCGCGGTCGCGGGCGGCTCCTCGAGCCCGGGGCGGAGCGCGGTGACGATCGGCCCGAGGGTCCTCAGCCGGATCCGGAGCCGATCCAGACTGGCGGCGGGTAACGCATCGTGAGTCGTTAGCGTCTCTGGAGGTCTTCCATCACGCTGTTGAGGAAATGGGTGTAGTCCGAGTCGTGGCGGTAGGCCTTGAAGGCTACGTCGTCCTTGAGTCGATCGGGCTCCGGTTCGAGCTCGAGATACCGGCGGGCGCTCGTCTCGAGCGCTCGCCGGTCCTGCTTGAGGGCGGCGATGCGTGCGGCGGAAAGCCAGATGAACGCCTCTCCCTGTTTGGGTGGATTCTCGAGAAGCGCATCGATGTCTCTTTCGGCCTCAGCCAAGCGACCGAGCTTACCGAGGACCACCGCGTGCCGGCATTGGTCATAGAGTCCGGAGGCCTCCGAGGCGAGCCGTTCCTCGAGTCGCTCGAGCGCGATGCGATACCAATTCCGAGCTCCCTCGTCGTCCTCCTGCTCGGCCCTCACGTCGCCGAAGGCGATGGCGGTCACAGGGGTCAGCTCGCCGCGGCCGCGATATCTCTGCTCAGCATTCTCGTATTCTGCGAAGGCTTCCTCCCACAGGCCCTGGCCGTAGTAGGCGTTGCCCAGGTTGTAGAAAGCGACGGGATCTTCGGTCTTCGTCGTGAGGTGCAAGAAGAGCCCAGCGGCACGGGTGAAGTCCCTGTGCTTCAGGAGCAGGTTGCCGTAATCGTTGAGCATCGTCGTCTGGTCGGGGTCGATGCTTCTGACCTCTTCGTAAGCGGTACTGGCCCGGTTGAAGTCTCCCTCCCACTCAAAGACCTGTGCGAGCTTGAGCCGGCAGCGGATCCTGCCTCCACCCACGAGGAGGCCGCTCTCGAGCTCAGCTTTAGCCTCCTCATACTTCCCCTGCTTGGCGAGGGCCTCGCCGAGCCAGACGTAGCCCAGGTCGCAGGCTTCGGGATAGGCGCAAGTCTGCCAAGCGCTGATCGCACGCCGAGCGAGAGCCTCCGCCTCCTCGTACCGCTTTAGGAGAGACGACAGCTTGGATTCGGCGATCAGCCCCAGCGGAGCCGATTCGCCCAGTGGACGGAGCTCTTCGAGGAGGGCGTCGAGCTGATCTTGATCTTCTTCGCGGTGCCAGAGGATGAACTCCTCGACCTTGAGAACCGCGAGCAGCCCCTTTGCCTTCGTGGACTCTGGGCGGAGTGCGAGGGCCTTCTCGAAACATGCTTCGGCCTCGTCGAGGTGCTCCCCGGTATTCCCCATGAGCCAGGCGTGCTGACCGTTTGAGAGCTGGATCTCGAAGTCGTCGGCGGGGGTCGCCGGCTGCCCTCCCACCGGCCCCATCACCCCCAAATGCAGCAACGGCCCCCGCCAGCTCCCCGTGTAGGCCAGCAGCAGAGATAAGACGACGGCGGCGCCGAGGGCGATCTGGGTGGACCGGCGGCTGAGGGTGGGGATGGGTTGCGTGGTCTCGCCGCGGAGCCAGGCGTCGAGGTCGGCGATGAGCTCGCCGGCGCGCTGGTAGCGCTGGTCGGGGTCCTTGGCCATGGCCCGCGACACGATGCGGCGGAGAGGCTCGGGGACCAGACGGCCGTCGGCGGTTTCCAGGATCTGGGGCTCGAAGGCGAGGATCGAGTGCACCACCGCCTGCTCGTACTCCGCGTCGAAGGGCTTACGGCCGGTGAGAAGCTCGTAGAGGACCACGCCCAGGGACCACAGGTCGGTGCGCTGGTCCACCTCCGAGCCGCGGCTCTGCTCGGGTGATTTGTACGCGGGCGTACCCAAGGACGCGCCGGTACGGGTCAGCGAGGTCGCGCCGAGAAGCTTGGCGATGCCGAAGTCGGCGACCTTGACGGTGCCGTGCTCGTCGAGCAGGAGGTTCGCGGGCTTGACGTCACGGTGCACGATGCCCCGGGCGTGGGCGGCGCCGAGGCCGGCGGCGGCCTGGCGCACCATCCGGGCGGCGTCGTCGAACGGGATCGGCCCCTTCGCCAGGCGCTCGGCGAGGCTACCGCCGGCATAGTAGGCGGTGACCAGGAAGCGCTGGCCGGAAGGGAGCTG
>JAGQSE010000227.1:0-10843 GCA_020439725.1 Acidobacteriota bacterium | reverse complement strand
GTCGCCAGGTTGGGGTGCTCGAGGCTCGCGGCGAGCCTCGCCTCGCGCAGGAAGCGACGCGATGCGGCCTCGTCGCGGGTCAGCTCCGGCGCCAGGAACTTGACCGCCACCACGCGGTCGAGACGCCGGTCGCGGGCGCGATACACCACCCCCATGGCACCGCGACCGATTTCTTCGAGAAGCTCGAAATGCTGGATCCGGGCGCCTTCGGTGGGTTCCGGCACGCCGGCCGGATCGTCGATCGGCGCCACCAGCTGGTATCCCTTGCGCGGCACCGTGCGGATGAACCGCGGATCCCGGGCGGAGTCGCCGAGGGCCTTGCGCAGCTCCCAGACGGCATGGCTCAGGACCTCGTCGCTGACATAGGGGGTGTCGCTCCAGACTTCCTCGAGGAGCGCTTCGCGCGTCACGAGCTCCGGCGCGTGGCGGACCAGGCACAGGAGTACCTGCATCGAGCGTGCTTCGACGTGCACGACCTCGTCGTCGCGCTCGATCTCGTCGAGCTGGGGGTGGATCCAAGCTCCTCCGAGCTGGAACCCCGAGGAGTCGCTTCCCATGCGGTGTTCACGGCACGGACGAAGCGCAGCTTCGAGCCGGTTCCAAGACTGCGCATCGTCGATTTCGACGAATTGTAGCAGCAGCCGGCTCGGCGTCGAGGTAGGTCCTTGTCGCGGTCGACAGGACGCTCGGAGGCGGCCTCAGTCGCGGCCTTCGTAGACCTTGAGCCGGTTGTAGAGCGTCTTCAGGCTGACGCCGAGGGTCTCGGCGGCGGTCTTCTTGTCCCCTTCGAGCTGGTCGAGGGTGGCGAGGATCACGCGCTGCTCGATCTCGTCCAGCGAGGTACCGACGCGGATGTGGAGCGAGGGCCCGCGGGGCGCCGCCTCGCCGGTGATCTCCGCCGGCAGCTCGCTCGGACCGATCACCGAGTCGGCGAGGATGTAGGCGCGTTCGAGGACGTTCTTGAGCTCGCGCACATTGCCCGGCCAGTGCCAGGTCTCGAGCTTCTCGAGGGCCGCCGGGTCGAGGACCTTGGTGGTCTCGTGACGCCGGTTGAGCTGGCCCAGGAAGTGGCTCGACAAGGGCTCGATGTCACCCTGGCGATCCCGCAGCGCGGGGAGCTCGATGGGGAAGACCTTGAGCCGGTAGTAGAGGTCCTTGCGCAGCTTGCCTTCCTCGACCGCTTGCTCGGGGTCGCGGTTGGTAGCGGCGATGACGCGGACGTCGACCTCGATCTCGCGGGTACCGCCGACCCGGAGCACCCGTCCCGATTCGAGCACCCGCAACAGCTTCACCTGAGCCTCCATCGGCATCTCGGTGATTTCGTCGAGGAAGATCGTGCCGCCGGAACAGCGCTCGAAGTGCCCCTGATGCTGCTTCGCCGCGCCGGTGAAGGAGCCGCGTTCGTGCCCGAAGAGCTCGCTCTCGATCAGGGTTTCGGAGATCGCTCCGCAGTTGAGGGCGAGGTAGGTAGCGTCCCGACGGCGGCTGAGCTGGTGGAGCGTCTGGGCGGCGACCTCCTTGCCGGTGCCGCTCTCGCCGATCAGGAAGACCGTGGCATCGGTGGGACCGACCTTCTCCATCAGGTCGTAGACCCGCTGCATCGCCGGCGCGACGCCTACCATCTGTCCGAAGCGGCCGAGCTCGCGGAGCGAGGAACGCAGGGTCACGACTTCGCGCTTCAGGTCGCGGGTCGAGCGTAGCCGGGCGAGGAGGGTCTTCAGGCGGCCGATGTCGACGGGCTTGGTCAGATAGTCGTAGGCGCCGAGGCGCAGAGCTTGGACCGCGGTCTCGACCGACGCCTGACCGGTGACCATGATGACCTCGGCGCTGCCTTCTTCGGCCAGCTCGGCGAGGAGGTCGTGACCCTGGCCGTCGGGAAGGTTGACGTCGAGCAGCACGACGTCGGGAGGTTCCTTCTCGATGTGTTTGCGGGCCGTGGCCAGGTCTCGCACCATGACGGTGCGGAAGCCCTCCATGGCCACCAGGGCGGCGAGGGCTTCGAGGGCGTCGCGGTCGTCTTCGACCAGCAGGGCGGTGAGCTTGGGGGGTTGCGGGGCTGCCATGGGGCGGGATTGTAATACTTTCCACGCCTTGCCGAGGCGATCGGGGTCGCGCTGCGCAAGAACGTCGCTCGAGCGGTGCAAGATTTTCAATCCCCATCGGGCTCGAGGGCTGGTGTTGTGGTCCTTCGCCGAGCGCGCTGCCGCCGGTCTTGGGCGCCAGCCCCGTTCGGAACGGCTAGGGAGCTGCGGGCCGGGAAACGGCGAGGGCCTGGGCGCCCAGGGACAGGTCTTGGAGCAGATTCAGACCGTCAAGCAGATACAGGAGGGGCGGACGCCCTTTCGGGCGCCCGACTCAGGTGGGCTCTTGGGTGGGGTGATGGTGAGCTAGGCGACCGGTGGCGAGGACCCGAAGGCGCGTTGAGCGTTGGGCGAAGGCCGCATTTGTCAGCAGCCTTTTGCAGGTTGTGTGCCACCTTCTGCCGAAGCGGGCTGAGGACAGCGAGCGGCACGCTGCTTGCTGTGCCCGGTGGGTCATGAAGCAGTGGGTCATGAAGATTCGAGCCAGAGATTGGACCGTCGACGAAAGGGTGGTGCTGGCCGCCTGGGTGGTGTTCTGCCTCGGCCTCGCCTGGATCCTGGCGCTGGGCTATGGCCGCTGGCAGGTCATGCGTACCGGTCCGGCGGAAGCGGTGGCGTCCAGCTCCGGTGCCGCCGCGGTTCAGCCCCGACCACCTGTCGCAGCGCCGGCGCCGGGGCGACCGCTCTCGCCTCCGCCCGAAGACGAAGCCGATGGATCCCCGTCGGAACGCTCCGAAACCCCGGAGGCCGGTCCTGCGGCGGGCGGTGGGGACGAGGAGCTGCTGGTACCGGTGCAAGGGATCGAGAGGGAAGAGCTCATCGACTCCTTCAAGGATCCTCGGGGGAAACGGCGTCATAACGCCATCGACATCCTGGCGCCCCGGGGCACGCCGGTGCTGGCGGCCACCGACGGCAAGGTGGTCAAGCTCTTCGAGAGCAAGCTGGGCGGGATCTCGATCTACCAGTTCGACGCCAGCGAGACCTTTGTCTTCTTCTATGCGCACCTCGACGGCTATGCCGCGGGGCTCGAGGAAGGCGCCGAGGTCGAAGCCGGCCAGGTGCTCGGCTTCGTCGGGACCACCGGCAACGCCCCGGAGACCGTGCCCCACCTCCACTTCGCGCTCTCGCGGCTGGGCGAGGACAAGCGCTGGTGGACCGGGGCACCCCTCAACCCCTTCCCCTGGCTGATCGAAGGCCACCTACCCTCCTGAAGCCGGCTGCGATCCCTCGTCCCCCGCAGTTCTCTCGCTTCCCGCCTCCCCAACAGTTGTCCGCCCGTCGAGAGATCGACCCGGAGCGCCGCGGACCGACCGTGGATGGCGGACTTCCTGCTGGCGAAAGCACGCGATTCGCGCCGCGAACGGCGCAGCGAGATTTACAGACCCTCGTGTAAGCGTCGCCCCGTTGGGTGTGCCGCGGCAGCTCCATCGAAGCTCTGGATTCTCCGGGAAAGATTTGTAAGTCATTGATTTCATGTCGTTTAGCAGCCTCTCTCGGCGACCGTGCCAAGTCTGGCCCGGGCCTTGCTCCTCAGAGCTGCGACCGTGAGGAGGAAGCAGTCCATGCAGCAAGAAGCGTCGCCGGTGCAGCCCAACGACCCCCAGAAGCCGTCCAACCGCTTCGGTTCTCTCCAGCGCTCCTGGACGCGTCTGGGAAAGAGCCGGCGGTTGCTCGTCGGGGCTGGAATCGTCGTCGCACTGGCCGCCTGCCAGCACCTCGCCGTCTCGTCGGACGGGTTGGCCTTGTTCGACGGATCCGGCGACGGGCGGTCGCGGCCGGGGCGAGCGGACGCCGGAATCCCCGGCACCGCCGCGACGACGGTCGTCGCCGCGGCCCTTGAAGACTCTCCCCGGGTGCCGGCGCCAGTGCTGGCGTCTCTCGAACAGCTGTACCGGGCCAACGGCTTCCAGACCGTCTGGTTCTACGGCGGGGTTCTGAGACCGGCGTCCCTGCAGCTCCTCGACCGCCTCGACGCTTGCCCCGCCTCGGCGCTGCCGCCGGAGCTGCGTGCCGATCCGCTCATCGAACGGGTCGACGGCTGGCTCGAGGGAGGCGGGGACGAGGCCGCCGTGGCCCAGCTCGACCGAGACCTCTCGGCTGCCTTCCTGTCCTGCGCGGCCGCCCTTCGCGAGGGGGTTCCGGGCGTCGAGCCCGAGACCTACGGCTGGGAGGTTCCCGCTCCGGGATCCGACGCCGCTCGTCTGCTCTACGCCTCCCTCGGCCGCTACGACTCTGCCGACGACCCGGTAGCCGGCAGCCTTGGAGGCCAGGTCTACCGCCACCCGCAGTATCGGCGGCTGGCGGAAGCTCTCGACCGGTACACCGAGCTCGCCGCCCGCGGTGGCTGGCCCACCGACCTCGAGGTCTTGGAGACCGTCGAGCCCGGGGATCCCCTGCCGGCGGCTCAGGTCGAGCGGCTTCGCCGGCGCCTCGAGGCCGAAGGTTTCCTCGCCCCCGGCGCCGACATTCCTCGGGAGTCCTACGCGGGGCCCTTGGTCGAAGCGGTGAAGACCTATCAGTCCGCCCGCAGTCTCGAGGTCGACGGCAAACTCGGGGCACGGACCGTGGCCTCGCTCAACGTACCCGTCGGCAAGCGCATCGCCGAGCTGCGGGCCAACCTGCAACGGAGTCTCTGGCTACCGGCGCCGTCCGATGGCACCGAGGTCCTGGTCAACGTTCCCGCGTTCCGTCTCGAGGTCGATCGCCAGGGCAAGGCCGTGCATCGCCAGCGTGTCGTGGTGGGCATGCGCGACGAGGATTGGCGGACGCCGATCTTCCGCGACCAGATCGAGCTGGTGGTGGTCAACCCGGCATGGAACGTCCCGGCGTCGATCGCCAGCGACGAGATCGTTCCGAAGCTCGCCGAGGATCCTCAATACCTGGCCAAACAGGGGATCGAGGTCCTCTCCGGTTGGGGTGCCGACGCCCGCGAGGTCGACCCGAGCTCCATCGACTGGCAAGAGGCGGACGAGTCGAATCTCCGCTTCCGGCAGGCGCCGGGACCGCGCAACGCCCTCGGCCGCATCAAGTTCCTCTTTCCCAACCCGCACTCGGTCTATCTCCATGACACCCCGGCCCGCTCGGCGTTCGCCCGGGTCGAGCGGGCGAGGAGTCACGGCTGCGTGCGCGTCGAAGACCCCACCGCGTTGGCGCAGGCACTGATGCCTGCCGACCTCTACCAGCTGGCGACCGAGCACCTCGAGAGCGGCGAGCCCATCACGCTCCGCCTGCCCGAGGCGATCCCGGTGCAGCTGGTCTACATGACCGCGTGGGTCTCCGGTGACGGAGTGGTGGAGTTTTACGACGACGTCTACGAACAGGATCCGGCGCTCGAAGCCGCGGTGGCGGAGTGGGATCCCCGTCCCGTCGCCGCGCTCGCCCGTACCGAAGGGGCTCCGGCTCGCCCGGCTGCGATCCGCACCGCCACCCTCGAGCGGGCGCTGCCCGCCCTGGAGGACCGGGGATGAGCCCTCCGATCCTCGCTCTGACCACCCACACCGTCTTCGCCGCGCTGGCAGCTTGCCGTTCGCGGTACGCCGAAGCTCGGCCGACATCTTGCCCAGCTTCACCGTTTCACTGCCTTGCCAACCCCCGAACCCGTCCTCTGCGGACGTTCTGAAACACGAAAGGAGAACTCGATCATGTTGTGGACTCTCATCGCCATCTTGCTCATCCTCTGGCTCCTCGGTCTGATCAGCGGCTACACCCTGGGTGGTGTGGTGCACATCCTGCTGGTGGTCGCGGTCATCGTCCTCTTGGTCCGCCTGATCCAAGGCCGCCGCGTCCTATGACCCGGCCCCCCGCGAGGGGGCCTGAAGTACCGTCCGAATCGACCGCCCGGGGCACCTCGCTCCGGGCGGTTTCGTGTGTCCGGAGACGGCGGCACCGGTGGGGAGGCGGTCCGCGGCAGATCTCGGCTCCTGCCATCGCCGCGTGGCCCTCTCGTCTCTCTCGGCTCTCTTGGCTCTCCGTGCTCTTGGGTCCCACTGGGCTCCTCGGGATCACCGGGATGGCGATGGAAAGAGTCACCAGGAGCGCACGGAGGTCGTCGCGCCCGACCAGGGCCGGTTCTTTGCCGGTCGAGAGACAGAGGGGAGGCCCCGCTGGTGGGGAGATTGGGACCCGGAGACAGCGGCGTTCAGGGCGAGACGCCGAGGAGAAGGGGAGGAGAGGAGACGGGCGGAGAGAGGGTCAGCGACAGCGCTCCATGCAAGGCGCGACCGGCGGGGGCAAAAAAGGAAGCCGCCCGGGAGTCCATCCCCGGGCGGCTCGTCATGGCCGAACTGATCGGTGTTCGGCAGCGATCGAATCAGTGATTGCCGTCGAATCAGTGGCCGTCGAGACCGTCCTTGATGTCGTCCTTGACGTCCTCGGCCTTGTCCTTGACGTTGTCGGCAGCGTCAGAGATGCCGTCGCCGACCTCTTCGAGACCGTCCTGGATCTTCTCGCCCGGGGTCTTCTTGTGGCAGGCGGTCATCGGGGCCAGCAGCAGCACCAACAGCGAGAGCATGAGCCAGTGGCTGATCGTACGGGTCAAGCGCTTGCGCATGGTTCGGTCCTCCTCAATCGTTCTTGGTTCCAGACTCGTCGGATTGAAAAGCACGCTTCGTGCCAACCGGGAATCTCTCGTTACCAGCTTTTGAATCAGCGGTTTAGGCCCTGCCATGGGCGCCCGCTGGGCTCCCCGCGAAGAAGAAGTTTCAACGGACCGGGAAAGGTCTTCCGCGGCCTCCGCGGACGCGGACCGCGCACGCCGGCGGGCCGGGCGGTCTCAGAGCTGGTCGTGGACGAGGAAGGTGGCGCGTTCGAGAAGCCGCATGGCGAGGCTGCGGCGGCGCCAGCGTTCGGGGTCGAGGCGCTCGGACCTTTCGAGGTCCTTCTCGAAGATCTGCTGCAGCTGACCGGCGACCCGAGCATCGACGATGCTGAGGCCGACCTCGGCGTTGATGTCGAAGGAGCGCTCGTCGAAGTTGGCCGATCCCAGATAGCACCAGGCGCCATCGACCACCACGACCTTCTGGTGGTTGAGGGTCGGCTGGAAGCGCCAGATCTCGACGCCGGCGGCCAGCATGCGGCTGTAGAGGTGTTGGCCGGCGAACTGGACGATGCGGCTGTCGCTCACCGGCCCCGGCAGGAGCAACCGCACGCGAACGCCGCGCTGGCTCGCCTCGCAGAGCATCTCGACCACCTCGTAGCCGGGGGCGAAGTAGGGGTTCTGGATGGTCAGCTCGCGCTCGGCGCTCGAGATCATCAGCCGGTAGAGGAGCGAAGAGCTCGAGACACCGCCGCGCGGTGAGCTGCTGACGACATGGAGATCGATGTCTCCGGCGGGAGGTATCTCGGGGAAGTAGCGGCCGTCGGCCAGCAGCTCGGCGGTCTCTTCCATCCAGTTCTGCATGAAGACCGCCTGGAGCCGAGGAACCACCGGCCCCTGGACGCGCGCGGCGAGGTCGCGCCAGCACTCGGCGCGATCGCCACAGCCTTCCCAGAACTTCGACAGGCCATGACCGAAGACGTAGCCGGTGCGGCCGTCGAAGATCGCGAGCTTGCGGTGGTCCCGCTTGTTGAGCCGCCCCAGGCTGCGCAGGCGGAAGTCGTGATACCAGGCGATCTTGCACCCGGCGCGGCGCATGTCGCGGGCGAGCTCGTCGTCCATCAGCCAGGAGCCGAGGGCGTCGAGCAGCAGGCGGACCTCGACGCCACGGCGAGCCTGGCGGCTCAAGGCCTCGGCGACACGGTTGCAGATGTCGCCGTCCCACCAGGCGTAGACCTCAATGTGGATCGACTCCTCGGCGGCGTCGATGTCTTCGAGGAGAGCGGGGTAGAACTCGTCGCCGTTCTCGAGCAACTGGAAGGAGTTGCCGGGGACCAGCCAGCTCTGGGTCAGACCCTGGACGGCCGGGAGCAGCTTGTGGTGGGGATCGAGAGGTTCGGGGCGGAGACGGGTGTAGCGCTGGGATCGGCTCGACCAGAGGAGGACGGCCAGGAGGAGGGAGAGAGCCGAGCCGGCGGCGAGGAGGACCAGCAGCCAGATCGGGATGGTCATGGTGGCAGCGCCAGGAGCTCCGAGCGGGGAGGCGGCGAGAGGGGCATCCTCCGACCGCCTCCCCGCAGCGGGATCTTAGCTTACGAGCGGTCGCCGACCTTGATCCGGTTGTCGACCTTCTTGACGCCGGTGGTGTTCTTGGCGAGCTTCTCGGCTTCGTCGCGGGCCTCGGCCTTGGCGACGCGACCGGTCAGGGTGACGACACCCTGGTTGGTCGAAACCTCGATGTTGAAGGGGTCGATCTCGGGATCCGCGGCGAGCTTGGTCTTGATCTTGGCGGTGATCTCGGTATCGCTCAGCGACTCGCCGAGGGTCTTGTCGCCGACCTGGATGTCGTTGACCACGCGGCGCACGCCCTCGGTCTTGCGGGCGAGCTTCTCGGCCTCGGCGCGGTCGTCGGCGGTGTCGACGGTACCGCTCAGCCGGACCACGCCCTCCTCGGTATCGACATGGATCTCGAAGGGATTGAGCTCGGGATCGGCGGTGATCTTGGTCTTGATCTTGGTGGTCACGACGGCGTCGTCCACCTGCTCGGAGGGCGGCTGCGTGCTCGAGCAAGCGACGGCGCCGAGACTGATCACCAGGACGGCCAGGGGGAGGAACAGGTGCTTCGAGTACTTCATGGTCTTCGTCTCCTCTCGGGGCCCGTGGACCCCGTCATCGATTCGTTGCGTACGTCAGTGAGCTTCGTGAGCTATGAGGCGGATCTTGCCGCTCGACCAAGAAGAGGAGCAGCAAGCGTGCCAGTGTCAGGACGAGCGGAGGACCGAGGCTCGAGAGGCACGGGTTTCGGGGCTCGAAGCGGTTTCGGAGGCCGGTCGACCGTCCGGCGCGGGACGCCGTGGCGACCTATCGAGAGGCAATATCTACCGCCCCTCTTGTAGTTCCGGCCATGGTCCGGTCCAAACTGAGCCGGCTTCAAGGGCTCCGGCCGGCGCCTCGGGCCTTCCGACGCGGTTGGCATGGAGCCTGCTCCAAAAGAGCCGAAAGGCCGGAGAGCCGAAAGGCCGGCGTCGCCAAGCAACGCCGGTCCGCCGAAGCGAAAAGGAAGCGCAACGCCATGAACGACACCCCCACCACATCTCCCGAGGCGTCCATCCCTGGTTCTGGGCCTTCCCCCCAGGGGGGCGTCTGGGCGGTACGCATCCTGGCGCTGCTCGCGGTGCTCGCGACGGTGATGGTCGCCAAGGCGGTGCTGCTGCCCGTGATTCTCGCCTTTCTCCTCAACTTCCTGTTGCGCGGGCCCGTCGGCCTCCTCGAGCGCTGGCGGATCCCACGGGCGGTCGGCGCGTTGGTCGCCATCGCCGCCATCACCGGTCTGGTCGCCACCGGCGTCGCCCAACTCGCCGAGCCGGCGCAGGAGTGGCTGCACATGGCGCCGCGCACGCTCTCCAAGCTCGAAGGCAAGCTCCGGCAGGTGCGAAAGCCGGTCGAGGAGGTCAGCCGGGCGGCGGAGCAGGTCAAGGACTTGACGGATCTCGACGGCGGCGGTGGCCAGGACCGGGTCCAGATCGAGGGACCGAGCGCCAGTCGGACGTTGTTCTCCCAGGTGGGCTCGACGGTGTCGATGGTGGTCCTGGTGCTCTTCCTGCTCTTCTTCTTCCTGGTCTTCGGCGACGACCTGGTACAGCGGATGATCGGCCGGATGAGCGAGTCGTCACGGCAGCGGCGAGCGCGACTCATCGCCGAGTACATCGAGCAGACGCTGTCCGGGTACTTGCTGACCATCTCGGCCATCAACGCCTGCCTGGGGCTCGGTGTCGGCATCGTCGCCAAGGTCCTGGGGCTACCCAGCCCGTGGCTGTGGGCCGCCATGGCCGCGTTGCTCAACTTCGTGCCGTATCTGGGTGCGGCTTTGGGGGTGGCGATTTTCGGAGCGGTGGCGCTGTCATCGGTGGAGCCCGTGACCCGCGCGCTCCTCGCTCCCTTGCTCTATCTGCTCTTGACCAGCCTCGAGGGGATGGTGATCACGCCGATGATCGTCGGCCGGCGCTTCTCGCTCAATCCCCTCGTGGTCCTGATCTGGCTGCTCGTCTGGGGGTGGATGTGGGGCATCGCGGGGACGCTGATCGCGATCCCGCTGCTCACCATCCTCAAGGTCCTGGCGGAGCAGCTTCCCGCCTGGAGGAGCGTCGCCGCCGTGATCTCCCACGATCCGACGGCGTGACCTCCAGCGGGCTCGAAACGCCGGCGCCGCGCGCGACGCGGTGCCGTTCCTACCGAGAACACGACGGCTTCCGCCGAGAAAGGATGGCTACGATGCGATCCACCCGAATGCTTTTTCCACACCTTCGCTGGGCGATTCCTGCGCTGGTGTTGACCCTGCTCGCCACCGCCTGTGCGTCGGTGCGGTCCCCGTACACCACGAAGCGCGACAAGACCGGCAAGGGGGCCGCGGTCGGAGCAGTCGCCGGCGCCGCCGGCGCCGTTGCCGCGGGCAAGGACAAGGCGGATCAGATCCTGGTCGGTGCGGCCATCGGTGCGCTTGCCGGCGGCTCCATCGGAGCCTATCTGGACCTCCAGGAGGAGAAGCTGGCGCGGATCCCGGGGACTTCCGTGGAGCGCATCGACAACCGCACCCTCCTCGTCCATTTCGAGTCCGACGTCCTCTTCGACGTCGACTCGGCGACCCTCGACAGCTCGGCTCGCGGCGCCGTCGACGACATGGCGGTGGTCCTCAACGAGTACCCCAAGACCGCCATCGTGGTCCAGGGCT
>JAGQSE010000226.1:7164-7943 GCA_020439725.1 Acidobacteriota bacterium | reverse complement strand
GCCCGCTTGGTGGACACCGCCGAGGTCTCCGCCACGCCCCTCGAAGATCGGCTCGAGCGCCTCGGGCGACGGTTGATCTGGATCACCCTCGCCATCGCCGGCGTGACCACCGTCCTCGGTATCGCCGGCGGGCGGGGTCTCCTGCTGATGATCGAGACCGGTCTCGCGCTGGCCGTGGCGGCGATCCCCGAAGGATTGCCCATCGTCGCCACTATCGCGCTGGCTCGCGGCATGTGGCGGATGGCGGCGCGGCGCGCGTTGATCAACCGGCTGGCGGCGGTCGAGACGCTGGGCGCGACCACCTTGATCCTCACCGACAAGACGGGGACCCTGACCGAGAACCGCATGGCACTCCGGCGCATCGAGCTCGCCGACGGATCGGTGGCGGTGATGGGCGAGGGGCTTTCGACCGAGGGGCGCCTCGAGATCGACGGCAAGCCGGTCGAGCCTGTCGCGGGGACACCGTTGAGGGCCCTCCTCGAGACCGCGGTCCTGTGCAGCAACGCCACCCTCCGGCTCGACGGCGCCCGGGTCGTAGGTGCCCTCGGGGACCCCATGGAGGTCGCGTTTCTGCTCGCCGGCCTCCGCGCCGGCATCGACCGGTCCCGCCTTCTCACCGAGCGCCCCGAGGAGCACGAGACCGCCTTCGACCGCGCGACGCGGATGATGGCCACCTACCATCGCCTGCCGGGCAGCGGCTTCGAGGTGGCGGTCAAGGGCGCGCCGGAGGCGGTCCTCGAAGCGTGTACCCGGCAGCTGGCGAAGGATGGCGAGCGGCC
>JAGQSE010000226.1:0-7090 GCA_020439725.1 Acidobacteriota bacterium | reverse complement strand
CTGGCTCGAGGGCGGGTCGACTCGGTCACCGACGACCCGTACCGGGAGCTCTCCTGGCTCGGACTCGCCGGGCTCGTCGACCCGCCACGGCGCGAGGTCTCCGGTGCCCTCGACGCCTGCCGGCGCGCTGGGATCCGCGTGGTCATGGTGACCGGCGATCATGCCGCCACCGCTCAGCACATCGCGCACTCGCTCGCCCTCTCGCCGACGGCCGGCGAAGGGGTGGTCGAGGGCCGGGACCTCGAGCCGCTGCGCGAGATGGACGCCGCGCGGCGCGAGGAGCTGCGCCGGGCGACGGTGTTCGCCCGGGTCGATCCGGCGCAGAAGCTAGACCTGATCCGGCTCCACCAGGAAGCCGGCGAGATCGTGGCCATGACCGGCGACGGCGTCAACGACGCGCCGGCGCTTCGGCAAGCGGACATCGGGGTCGCCATGGGGCAGCGTGGCACGCAGGTGGCCAAGGAGGCCGCGGACATGGTGCTCGCGGACGATGCCTTCGCCTCCATCGTCGCGGCGGTGGAGCAGGGCCGCGTGATCTTCGGCAACATCCGGAAGTTCGTCTTCTACCTGCTGAGCTGCAACTTGAGCGAGATCTTCCTGGTCGCCGGCGCCACCCTCCTCGACGCACCGTTGCCGATCTTGCCGCTCCAGATCCTCTTCTTGAACCTGGTCACAGACGTTTTCCCGGCCCTCGCCCTGGCCTTTGGCGAAGGGGACCGACGGATCATGGACCGGCCGCCGCGGGACCCCTCCCAGCCGGTCCTCGAGCGCCGCCACTGGCAGGCCGTCGCCGGCTACGGCCTGCTGATCACCGCCAGCGTCCTCGGCGCCCTCCTCGTCGCCCGCCGCGTCCTCGGCTACGACACCGAGCGCGCCGTCACCGTCTCCTTCCTCTGCCTCGCCCTCGCCCAGCTCTGGCACGTCTTCAACCTGCGCCAGCACGGCTCGAGCTGGTGGCGCAACGAGATCACCGTCAACCCCTGGGTCTGGGGCGCCCTCGCCCTCTGCTTCACCCTCCTCGCCCTCGCCCTCTATCTCCCCGGCCTGGGAGACGTCCTCAAGCTCCGTCCCGCCGGCCCCGAAGGGCTTGGCCTGGCGCTGGGATTCAGCCTCGTGCCGTGGCTGGTCGGGCAGGTGCTCCGGAGCAGACGAGGGCAACAGACCCTCGGGACCTAGATCCGCGCGACGACGCTACGTCGAGGCGGAGCGATTCCCGGCGGCGGCGACGCGGCTCGCTGCGCCCTCAATAGCTGTCCCGATGGACGCCGCGGACAGCGCGGCCAGAGGGGTCCGCTTGGGTCTTGAAGGATTCATCCCAGGCGATGGCGGTGGGGGAGCTGCAGGCGATGCTGGGACCGGCGGGGACATTGGCGGCGGCGGCGTCTCCGGGGAAGTGCTCCTCGAAGAGGCTGCGGTAGAAATACGCTTCCTTGGTCGCCGGCGGGTGGAAGGGGAAGCGGAAGGCCGCCCGTTCCATCTGGTCGTCGCTCACCTTCTCCTCGGCGTGGGCCTTGAGGGAGTCGATCCAGGAGTAGCCGACACCGTCGGAGAATTGCTCCTTCTGGCGCCACAGGATGCTGTCGGGCAGATAGCCTTCGAAGGCTTGGCGCAGCACGTGCTTCTCCATCCGGCCGTCGAGGATCCTCTTTTCCTCCGGGTCGAAGCTCATGGCGACATCCAAGAACTCGCGGTCGAGGAAGGGAACCCGGGCCTCGACTCCCCAGGCGGCCATGCTCTTGTTGGCCCGCAGGCAATCGAATTTGTAGAGCTGGTCGAGCTTGCGCACCGTCTCGTCGTGGAATTCGCGCGCATTGGGCGCCTTGTGGAAGTAGAGATAGCCGCCGAAGATCTCGTCCGAGCCCTCGCCCGAGAGGACCATCTTGATCCCCATGGCCTTGATCCGCCGCGCCATCAGGTACATCGGTGTCGAGGCGCGGACGGTGGTGACGTCGAAGGTCTCGAGGTGGTAGATGACGTCGCGGAGCGCATCGAGGCCTTCCTGGACCGTGAACCGGAATTCGTGGTGGACGGTGCCGATGGCGGTCGCCGCGGTGCGTGCCGCCGCCAGGTCCGGCGAGCCCTCGAGACCGATGGCGAAGGAGTGGAGCTGCGGCCACCAGGCCTCGTCGCGGCCCTCGGTCTCGACGCGCCGCCGCGCGTGGCGCCGAGCCAGAGCCGCCACCACCGACGAGTCGAGGCCTCCCGAGAGCAAGACGCCGTAGGGGACGTCGCACATCAGCTGGCGCTCGACTGCCGCCTCGAGGCTCGCGCGGAGCCGCGAGAGGTCGAGGGGGCGGCCCTTCACCGCGTCATGGTCGCGCCAGGTCGGCCGGTAGTAGCGCACGGGCGCACCCGGCGCACCGCTCCCTCCGCCCTCGAGATAGCACCCGGGAGGAAAGTCCTCGATGCTCCGGCAGACGCCGATGAGGGCCTTCATCTCGGAGGCGACGTAGAAGTTCCCTTCCTCGTCGTGACCCGTGTAGAGCGGCATCACGCCCATGGGGTCGCGGGCGATCAGGTAGCGATCGCGCCGCCGGTCGTAGAGCGCGAAGGCGAAGATGCCGTTCAGGCGGTTGAGGAAGTTGGCGCCGTGGTCGCGGTAGAGGGCGAGGATCACCTCGCAATCGGAGCTCGTGGTGAACTCGTAGGGCGCTTCGAGCTCCTGCTCGAGCTGGTGGTGGTTGTAGATCTCGCCGTTGACCGCCAGGAAGACGTCGCCGGTGCGATCCTCGAGGGGTTGGGCGCCGTGCTCGATGTCGACGATGGCGAGGCGCTCGTGGGCCAGGATCGCCCGCTGGTCGGAGAACATCCCGCTCCAGTCGGGACCCCGGTGCCGCTGGCGGCGGGACAGCTCGAGAGCCCGCTCGCGGAGCGCCGCGGGGTCGCTCCGGATGTCGAAGATCCCCAAGATCGAGCACATCTGCGAGCCCTCCTACGCGTTGCCTCCGACCCCGCTATGAGGTGGGGTATTCGTAGTCTACTCGGGCTTCGCGGCGGCGATTTCGAGGCGCCTCCACGGGATGCACTACGCTGAGGGAGCCCCGCCGTTGACACCGGCGGAGGGCCTTTGTTACCCTCTCCGGCCTTGGCGCGTGGGCGTGCCGAGAGGGTTCCATTGACAGGACGGCATCGAAGGGACCGATGAAGGCCCGTAGCTCAGTTGGTTAGAGCGCTACGTTGACATCGTAGAGGTCAGCGGTTCAAGTCCGCTCGGGCCTACCATTCATCTTCGCCAGCCCTGGTCCTCGCCGACCCTGGAATCCCGTCGCCTTCGAACCGAGAGCAGGCGCTTAGCTCAGTTGGTTAGAGCGCTACCTTCACACGGTAGAGGTCAGCGGTTCGAGTCCGCTAGCGCCTACCAGCTCCCGGCATCCGCGGCGAGCTGGCCGATCCCCCGAGTCCCCCGCAAGACCCCACGGAAACACCGAACGGAGCTCGCCCCGTGGCGGCGCGCCCACTGACACGTCCCGGTCCCAAGCTGCCGGGGCGGCGAGCTCTCGACCGCGAAGCGAGGCGTACCATGACGACGGCCACCCATCAGATCCACCTAACCCTGCCCAACGGCGACGTGCGGACGGTGGATCGGGGCGTCACTGCGCTCGAGGTCGCCGCTTCGATCGGGCCGCGGCTCGCCAAGGACGCCATCGGCGCCGAGCTCGACGGCCAGGTCCTCGACCTGCGCCAGCCGCTCTCCGAGTCGGGCGCCTTCCGCCTGTTCACCACCAAGAGCCCCGAAGCCGGCGACTTCATCCGCCATTCCGCGGAGCACGTGCTGGCGGACGCGGTCAAGCGCCTGTGGCCCGAGGTCGAGATCGACGTCGGGCGCAAGGACCACTCGGAGAAGTTCCAGTACGACTTCCGCTTCCCGCGCGCCTTCACCCCTGAGGATCTCGAGCGCATCGAGACCAAGATGGGCGAGATCCTCGCCGAGGATTCGGTCTTCGAGCGTCGGGAAGTGAGCCGTGAGGAGGCTCGCGAGCTCTTCGCGGAGATGGGTGAGAACCTCAAGATCGAGCGGCTCGCCGACATCCCCGAAGACGCCACCATCACCGTCTACCAGCACGGCCGTTTCCTCGACCTGTGCCGCGGCCCCCACGTCCAGCGGGCGTCGCAGATCGGTGCCGTCAAGCTCCTCGAGGCGTCGGGGGTCTACTTCAAGGGCGACGAGACCAACGAGATGCTCCAGCGCATCTACGGCACCGCCTTTGGCAGCTCCAAGGAGCTCGACCAGTATCTCGAGCAGATCGAGCAGGCCCGGGCGCGCGATCACCGGCGGTTGGGGCAAGAGCTCGATCTCTTCAGCTTCAACCCGGCGGCCCCGGCGACGCCCTTCTTCCATCCCAAGGGGACAGTGCTCTACAACCAGCTGGTGGAGCTGGTGCGCGAGCGCTACCGCGCCTGCGGATATGGCGAGGTGCTGACCCCGCAGATCTTGGACGTCGAGCTGTGGAAGCGCTCGGGGCACTACGACCACTATCGGGACTCGATGTTCTTCACCGAGCTGATGACCGAGGGCGACGAGCGCCAGTATGCGGTCAAGCCGATGAACTGTCCGACCCACTGCCTGATCTTCGGTACCCGGCTGCGCTCCTACCGCGATCTGCCCATCCGCTACGCCGACTTCGGCCGCCTGCACCGCTACGAGCGGAGCGGCGTCACCTCGGGGCTGATGCGGGTCCGCTCCTTCTGCCAGGACGATGCACACATCTTTTGCACCGAGGAGCAGATCGAGGACGAGGTCCTGGGCGTCGTGCGCGAGATCCTCGGCATCTACGCCGCCCTAGGCTTCGAGGGCATCGAGATCGAGATCTCGACGCGGCCCGAGAAGGCCATCGGTACCACCGAAACCTGGGACCACGCCGAGGCAGCGCTCAAGGCCGCCCTCGAGCGCCAGGGCATCGAGTACTCGATCAACGAGGGCGACGGCGCCTTCTACGGCCCCAAGATCGACTTCCAGGTCGAGGACGCCCTCGGTCGCTCGTGGCAGCTGGGGACGGTGCAGCTCGACTATCAGATGCCCGCGCGCTTCGAGCTGTCCTTCGTCGGTGCCGACGGGCAGGAGCACACTCCGGTGATGATCCACCGCGCCATGCTCGGCTCCTTGGAGCGCTTCATCGGCGTGCTGATCGAGCACACCGGTGGTGTCTTCCCGCTGTGGCTGGCGCCGGTCCAGGCGGTGGTGCTTCCGGTTTCGGAGAAGTTCCGCGACTACGCCGACGAGGTCCTCGGGAAGCTCGCCGCGGCGGGGCTCCGGGCGGAGCTCGACGATCGCAACGAGAAGCTGGGGTACAAGATCCGCGAGGCGCAGGTGCAGAAGGTGCCTTACATGCTGGTGGTCGGCGGGCGCGAGGCGGAGGCCGGCGAGGTCTCCGTGAGGCGTCGCGCCGGCGACGACCTGGGGGCGCTGCCGGTGGCGGACTTCGTCGCTCGAGCCCAGGATTTGATCGCACGGCGGAGCCAGGACTTGTAGGAAGCCGCCGCAGCCGCCTATAATCAGCGATTCGTGCGCTCCGGCCCTCTTGGCGGTCCGAGCCACGAGCCGCTACCAGGAATCAGCGCCCGAGTCCTCGACGAGGACCGCGCTTCGAGCAAGGAGAAGGTCAGTGCCCAAGAGAAAGACCCACCGGGGCGCCGCGAAGCGGTTCAAGCTGTCGGCGAAGGGGAAGGTCATCCGCCGCTGTTCGATGCACAGCCACATCCTCACCAAGAAGACCACCAAGCGGAAGCGCAACCTGCGCAAGGCGACCACCGTCAAGGCGGGCTTCGCCGACACGCTGCGGGAGATGATCCACAGCTGAGGCTCGTCTCGCGGTCGCCGGCACAGCGAGTACGGTTTGAGTTAGCGGGACCGTCGCTGGGACGAACCTGTCCACCGCGGTCCTCCGTCCCGGTCTCGTCGAGGTCGGGCCCATTTACCTGACGAACGAGGTTCATCACCATGGCACGTGTCAAAAGAGGCAGTAAGAGAGCGCAGAAGCGCAAGCGCGTCCTAAAGCTCGCCAAGGGCTATTACGGCAACAAGTCCAAGAACTATCGCATCGCGAAACAGGCGGTCGATCGCTCCCTCGCCTTCGCCTATCGCGATCGCCGCCAGAAGAAGCGCAACATGCGCAGCCTGTGGGTGGTGCGTATCAACGCCGCCGCGCGCATGCACGGTCTTTCCTACAGCCGCCTGATCAACGGCATGAAGCTCGCCGGCGCCGAGGTCAACCGCAAGATCCTCGCCGACATCGCCGTCCATGACGCCGAGGGCTTTGGCCAGATCGTCGCCGTCGCCAAGGACGCACTGGAGAACGCGGCTTCGGCGGAGGCCTGAGGCCTTGTCCAGCGGCGAGCAGCTCGCCGAGCTGAGTGACCTCTTCGACTCGGAGGCCTCGTCGGTCCGGGACCGCGAGGCCTGGGAGTCCCTGCGCCTGCGTTGGGTGGGCAAGAAGCAGGGCAAGCTCCGCGATCTCCTCTCGGGCATGGGTGCCTTGCCCCCCGAAGAGCGCCGCGACTACGGCCAAGCGGTCAACCAGCTCAAACAGAAGGTCGAGGCACGGCTTGCCGAGCTCGGGACCGAGCTCGAGGCGCGAGAGAGCGCCGCGGCGCTTCGCGCCTCGGCGGTCGACGTCACGCTTCCCGGCCGGCGCCCCGCCCTCGGCAGCCTGCACCCGGTGACGCTGGTCCGGCAAGAGCTCGAGGAGATCTTCGCCGAGCTCGGCTTCAGCGTCGCCGAGGGGCCCGAGATCGAGGACGACTACCACAACTTCGAGGCCCTGAACTTCCCCCACGACCACCCGGCGCGGGATACGCAGGACACGTTCTTCCTCGATCCCGCCGGGCCGGCGCCGGGGCTGCTGCTGCGTACGCACACCTCGCCGGTACAGATCCGCACGATGCTGGCGCGCAAGCCGCCGATCCGGATCATTTGCCCGGGTCGCGTCTTCCGCAACGACAACGACCTGCGGCACTCGCCCATGTTCCACCAGATCGAAGGTCTGGCGGTGGGGGAGGGGATCACCGTCGGCGATCTCAAGGGCACCCTCGAGGCGTTCATCAAGCGGCTCTTCTCGCCCGACACCGGCGTCCGGCTGCGCCCCAGCTTCTT
>JAGQSE010000225.1:232-15499 GCA_020439725.1 Acidobacteriota bacterium | reverse complement strand
CGAGGGTGTCGCCGGGCTCGAGGGACTCGGAGGCCATGGGCTCGCTCACCCAGAGCCGCGAGGGATCTTCGAGACCGAGGAGATCCTCGGCCCAGAAGCCCTTGCCGGGATCGACCTCGTCGACCTCGTAGAGACCGAGGGGACGGGAGGCGAGCTGCGCCAGGAAATGGCGCTCCTCAGCGCCGAAGGGCGGACCCGAGGGCCCGAGGACGAGCTCCGAGACGCGCACCCGCTCGCCGTCGATCTCGATCTCCGCTTCGGACAGCAGCCACTCATGGGCGTTGATCTCGAGCAGCTCGCGCATCTCCTCGGCGATCTCGTCGAGGCGCTCGTAGTTGGCGTCTTCGAGACCGCCGAGGTAGTCCTCGTTGAGAGCCTCGTTGCAAGCCTCTTCGTAATGCTCGAGAAGCCAGTCCACCGCCTTCTCGACCGCGTCGTCTTTTTCTTCCGGGCTCAACATCTCGCGTGCCTCCCCTCGATCCCTCGCGCTGGCTCACCCCTCGCTCCACCGGTGGCGACCGCTCGCCCCGATGGCTCGACGGACTCGGCTCCTCGGGGAGGGATGGCTGGATGCCTGGATCTTAGCGCGGCGACGGACCGAGCGGGAGAAAACCCGCGGCGACCGGCGCGCTACGCGGGCTGCGTCGGGTGGGTCCCGAGGGCGCTGGCCAGAGTTTCCACCCGCCATAGCGCCAGGGCCCGGTCCCGCAGCCGACCCCCGGCGAGGGTGCTCTCCTCGGGCAGGACCTCGAGCGGTGGCGGCAGGCGGAAGGGGGCGAGGCAGAGGTTCACCGGATGGTAATCGCCGGACACGATGTCGGTGTTTTCCGAGCACTCCGTGAAGTGACTGACCAGGAGCAGCCGCGCGCCGGAGGCGGCGACGCGCTCGATGAGTCGGCGGATGTCGGCGAGGCTCAGGTGGATCAGCAGGTCGCGACACAGCACCAGGTCGGCGGCGGGCAGCGGGTCGCGGGTGGCGTCGCACAACTCGAACCGGCGCCGTGGGCCCCCAAAGCTGCGGCGGTTCGTCTCGATGAGCTCCGGGACCACGTCGACCCCGACATAGTCGACCTCCCCGAGGTCGACGGTGCGCATCCAATAGAAGTCACCACACGGCAGGTCGAGCAGGCTCCGCACCCGCCAGCGCCGCAAGAGCTCGGGCAACGCTTCGCGCAACGCCGCGGTCTCGGCCATCGAGGACGCGTCCCCCGACCGGCTCTCGGCACCGTGGTAGATGCCCAGCTCGTGTAGCAGCTCGAAGCGCTCCGCCAGCCCCAGCGACTCGATCTCGGCGCGTAGCACCCGCTCGAGCTCCTCGCGAGGCAGGGCGGCCAGGGTTTCCTTGCTCAGCTTCATCGGTCCGCTCGTCGCCGCGGCGACGACCCGGCGGCTTCCGGGTGCAGCCTGCCGAACCCCGTCTACTTGGCCCGGCGGGCGAAGGCGCCGGTGCCGTAGGTCACCACCAGCTGTGGGTGGTTGGCCGGGTCGGCGTTGTCGGCAGCATAGTAGCCGACGTAGTCGACACCGCGGTCGTCGTTGTCGTCGAGGTCGAAGTAGACGCGAAGCTGCGTCGTACCGCCCTTGTTGACCGCGGCGAGGCCCGCCGCGTCGAGGCTCGCCTCGGACCAGTCGCCGTTGGCGGCCGCCTCGGAGAGAGCGGCCGACCGAGGCGCCGTGGCGAAGGCCTGGAAATCACCGGTGGTCAGGGCGATGTTGCCCCCGAGACCGTCGTTGTGGACGTCGACCCAGCAGGTGCCATGGGTCGAGAAGGGGCTGGTGCCGTTGACCGTCCCGCGTCGCAGGCGGAGCGTCACCGCCGTCACCACCGCCGTGTCGGGGATCGCCGAAGTGTCGAAGGAGAGCACCGCCTTGTACTGGCGGTCCTTCGAGTCGTCGCCGACGCGCAGGCCGGCGGTGCCGGTGTTGCCGTCGTCGTAGGTGCCGCCGGTGCCCGAGGTCTCGCTCTGCTCACGCACCCAGCCGTCCTCGCCGGCGATGGAGACGAAGGTGACCTGGGTGCCCTGCGACGGGCCGCCGAAAGGCGTGGTGTTGGGGGTGGGCTGCGCCTGGATCTGCCAGCTGCCCGCCAGATCGGTGCGCTCGATGGACGAGCCCGATGGCGCGTCGCCGACCTCGGGGCCGTTGGCGAAGCCGGTCTCGTCGATCAGCCCGCTCCCGTTGTCAGGTCCGTAGACCACCGCGTCGACGGGGACCGTCGAGGGTGTCACCTGCGACGCGGGCAGATCGAAGAGCGCCACGCCGTCGCCGGTGGTGCCCGAGTTCTGGAGGTCCGGGTTGAAGTCCGCCGCCTGGTCGAGGCTGGGGTTGTGGTTGGCGGCGGAGCTCGTCGGCCCACCGACGACGAAGGTGGCGCCGGGCGCGAGGCTGCCCGACAGCTGGAGCAGCGTCGTCGTGTAGTCGAGCCCGCCGGCGCCGAGGCTGTAGCCGGACAGGTCGACGGTGGTGGTACCGCGGTTGTAGATCTCGACCCACTCGAGACCGTCGTCGGTCCCCGCCGGGTCGTAGAACACCTCGCTCAGGATCAGGTCGCCGCCGCCACCGACCACGGGCTCGACGACCACGGTGATGGCGTCGCTGCCACCGAGCCCGCCGCCGTCGGTCACCGAAGCGGTCACCAGGTGCGTGCCCGTCGACAACGCCGCAGCCACCGAGCTGCCGACGCCCAGCGCCCCGTCGAGGCTCGAGGCCCACACCACGGACGTCGACAGATCGCCGTCCTCGGCATCGCTGGCGGACCCGATGAAGGTGATCACCGCGCCGGCGGTGAAGGTCGCCCCGTCCGCCGGGCTCGAGATCGTCACCACCGGGGCGGTGTTGAGCACCGGTGGCGGCAGCGGCGAGCCGTTGGGCGTCGGCGCCCCCTGGATCTGCCAGCTGCCCGCCAGGTCGATGCGTTCGATGGACGAGCCCGACGGCGCGTCGCCGACCTCGGGACCGTTGGCGGTGCCGGTTTCGTCGATCAGCCCGCTACCGTTGTTGGGACCGTAGATCACCGCGTCGACGGGCACCGTGGCCCCGGAGACCTGGGCACAAGGCCGGTCGAAGAGCGCGACGCCGTCCCCGGTGGTTCCCGAATTCTGGAAGTCGGGGTTGAAGTCGATGGCCTGGTCGAGGCTCGGCGAAGCGTTGGCGGAGGTCGAGCTCGGCCCGCCGACGACGAAGGTCGCACCCGGCGCGACGGTGCCCGCTAGCTGGACCAGGCTCGTGGTCCAGCTGGTGCCGCCGTTGGCGAGGCAGTAGCCCGAGAGATCCACCACGCCCGATCCGGCGTTGAACAGCTCGGCCCATTCGAGGCCGTCGTCGGTCCCCGCCGGGTCGTAGAACACCTCGCTCAGGAGCACCTGGCCCACGCCGCCGGTAGCCGCCGGGGTCGCCGAGGCGACGGCGCTGTCGGCGCTCTCGTTGGACGACGTGTCCACCGCTGTCACCACGTAGTAATAGGTCGTGCCGTTGGTCAGACCGGTGTCGGTGTAGCCGCTGGCACCGATGAGCGCGCCGTTGACCCGAGCGTAGGGCCCGCCGGCAGCGGTGGCGCGATAGAGGTCGTACCCCGCCAGGTCCGATTCGCCGTTGGCGTTCCACGACAGGCCGATCTGGCCATCTCCGGCGGTGGCGGCGAGGCCCGTGGGCGCGGCTGGCGGCGTCGTGTCGGGCAGCCCGCCGTCGGGGGTGACGGCGACCTGGGAGCTCGCCACGCTCTCGTTGGACGACGTGTCCACCGCCGTCACCACGTAGTAATAGGTCGTGCCATTGACCAGGCCGGAATCGGTGTAGGCGTTGGTACCGACCAACGCTCCGTTGACCCGGTCGTAGGGGCCGCCGCTGGTGGTGGAGCGATAGACGTCGTAGCCCGCCAGGTCCGGCTCGCCGTTGACCAGCCAGGACAGCTCCGCTCCGCCGTTGGTCGCCGAGGCCAGGAGCCCGGTGGGCGCCGCCGGGGGCGTGGTGTCGGTGGTGCAGACGTCTTCGAAGACGCAGCGCACCCACTCGGGGTGGTCGACGAAGGGATTGCGATTGCCCTGAAAGCCGTAGACGACGTCGTTGCGGTGCCGCTCCCCGGCATCCGGCGGATCGAGCTGGTGCCACTGGAGCAGCACCGAGAGCAGGCCCATATAGCCCACCGACTCGTTCGACCCCGTGTTGCTGGCGTCGATCAACGCCTCCGAATCGGTGAGGATCAAATCCGGTTCGGGGAAGCCCGTGATGCCGTGAAAGCCGCCCTCGTATCGTACGTCCATGTACAGCAGGGCACGGGCGACGTCGCCCTTGCGGCCGTCCCAGGGCTCCCAGGTGCCCTGAGTGAAATCGCCGGTGGTCCAGTTGGAGTTGCCCGGGTACACCCCGCTGCCACCACCGCGACCGTCGTTGAAATCCGTCGGCCACTCGGTGCAACCGGCGTCGCACCAGCGGAAGGGCTTGTTGGCGCGCTCGGCGTTGTAGGTGACGTCGGCGGCGAAGAGGTGATGGCAGTCGGTGTAGGGGTAGTTGAAGTCGACGAGATCGGGGAAGCCGTAGGACTTGGGCCAGCTGTGCTCGCGGTTGTAGGCACCGGTGCCACCGGCGATCTTGACGTAGCTGGCGTTCTTGTACAGATCGAGGATCCGGCCGCTGTCGTTGGGATCCTCGTCGGCGGCGTTCAGGATGTCCCAGGTGTCGGTGGTCGTCCCCGTGTACGGGTGCCAGGTGTGGTCTTTGATGATGTCGTGGAGCGTCTGGCGGAGGCTCGCCGCGTCGGTGGCGTCGGCGGTGTCGTAGTACCCCGCCGGCGGCTGCGCCAGCGCGCTCCCGGCGAGCGCCAGGAAGAGGGTCGAGGCAACGGCCCAGCGCTTCGGGGCTCTCGGTTCGATCCACCGCACTCGAAGGTCGGCGCACAGCTCGGCAACAGAACGCATCATCGGCTCCTCGTTCTCCTCGATCGACAAACTTCCCGTCCGCCGGGCGCGCCGGGTCCCGAGGGGAGGTCGTCACCTCCCGGCACAGGACACATCGGGGCCTCGAGCTCGGCGAGCGGACACCGCCGCAGAAAGACGGCCAACCCTACCAGCACTTGCGCTCCAACGAAACGGCGAAGTGAGAGACAACGGTGTGGCAAAGCGCCGCCCCTCGCGGGTCCCAATTGCCTGCTGCCGCCAAGAGATTGCTACACTGTCGTGAACTCTCGTCCGCGCATCGATCCGAAGCGACCGAACAAGGAGGCCCCCATGGAACCCGTTCTCCTGGCTTCGCTGTGGCAACCGATCGTCCTGTCGGCGATCCTCGTTTTCATCGCCAGCTCGATCGTCTGGATGGTGCTGCCGCACCACCGCTCCGACTGGAAGAAGCTGCCCGACGAGGGCGCGGTGCGCCGAGTGCTCGAAGGGGTCGAGCCGGGCTCCTACACCTTCCCCTACGCCCAAAGCGCGGAGGACTGGAAGAGCGAGGCGTGGATCGCCGCGGTGACCAAGGGTCCCAACGGCATGTTGACCGTGCTGCCGCCGGGACCGCCGGCCATGGGCAAGAAGATGCTCAGCTGGTTCATCTATCTGCTGGTGGTCTCGACCTTTGTCGCCTATTTGACCGGCCGAGTGCTGCCCGCCGGCACCGCGTACCTCGAGGTCTTCCGGGTCGCCGGGACGGCCGCGTTCCTGGCCTACTCCTGTGCCCACGTCGCCAACGCCGTCTGGATGGGCCATGCCTGGAGCCGGACGATCAAGGACGTCCTCGACGGCCTGGCCTATGCGCTCTTGACCGCCGGCGCGTTCGGTTGGCTGTGGCCGTGAGCCACCGCTAACCGATCACGGCAGCAGCCGGACGCCCAAGCTGCGCTCGACGAGCCACAGTCCGGCGACGAGCAGCACCGACGCCGAGCCCGCGCGGAGGATCGCGACGCGATAGAGCCGCGTCTCGCGGAGCGCGAAGGCGACGGGAAGGAAGAGCGCGACCAGAGCGAGCTGGCCGGTCTCGACACCGAGGTTGAACCCGACGAGGGCCCGCGCGAAGGCACCCCCCGGCAAACCGAGATCTCGGAGCACGCTGGCAAAGCCGAAGCCGTGGATCAGCCCGAGGGCGAAGGCGGCTCGCCACGGCCGGTCGCGGAGCAGGGGCATCAGGTTGTTGAGCGCCGCCAGGGCGACGGTGGCGGCGATGGCCGCCTCGACCCACCGCGAGGGCAGCGTCACCTTGCCCGTGGCGGCGAGGGCGAGGGTGATGGAGTGTGCCACGGTGAAGGCGGTGACGATCCCTGCGACCCTCTTGATCACCGCCGGAAAAGTGCCCGCTGGCCGCCAGCGGCCGTCCTCGCGCTGGAGCACCGCCGGCAGCAAGAGCGCAAACAGAAAGAGAAGGTGGTCGAAGCCGATCCAGATGTGCCAGACCCCCTCCCGCCAGTAGCTGACGAGCTGTCGCCACGGGCCCTCGCCACCGACACCGACGGTCACCGGGCCACCGCCGGGGAGGAGCACGAGGCTCGCCTCACCCTTCGAGCCGCTCACCCGCAGAAGGCCCCGGTGGGTCGGGTCGAGATCGGTGAAGAGTCGATAGTCGACGGCCAGGCTCTCACCCGCGCGCGGACAGACGATCCGGAAGCGCAGCACGTCGTAGGCACCGTCACTGTGACGGTCCACCTGCCGGTCTGAGACCCGTGTCGCGCAGGCTTGGCCACCACGGTCGATGGACAGCCGTGACAGCGCATAGGCGGCAATCTCCGGCTGACGCGCCCGGAGCTCGCCCCAGGTGATTCTGCCGTCGAGGTCGGCGTCTAGACCGAGGGCGTACTCGAGATCGCGGAGCGCGATGTCCCAGCGCCCCTCGAGCTCGCCACCGTGCTCGGTGAGGGTCAGGTAGGCGTCGCTGGGCTTGTGTGCCAGCGCCGTGCGCGGAGCCACGGCGAGCCCGGCCAGGACGACGAGGAGCAGGAGCCGTCGCTTCACGACCGCCCCCCTTCGAGGCGCTGGGCGAGGGCCGCCAGGTGGACATCCTCGATCTCCGTCTCGTCGAGCCAGTCGAGCACCGGGCGAGCCGCTTCCGGGCATCCTGCGGCGACGGCGGCCTCGAGCACCCGGCGCGCGTCGCGGGGCTCCCGTTGCGCCTGCCAGTTGGCGAGAGCCAGCCGTAGCGCCTCGCCGGCGCGCCCCTGGACCCGCAGCCGGAAGCGTGACTCGTCTCCCCGGTGGGTGGTCTCGCCGCGGCGGCGGGCGGCGGCGAAGCGATCGTCGAGGCTCGCCGTGTGAGCCGCGAACGCCGGTGCCCCGAGCCGCTGCTCGGCTTCGACCAGACGTTCGAGCAGGGCGTCGACCCGCTCCTCTCCATCGAGCCTGCGAAGCACCTCCGCCGAGCGATCGCGGTCGAGGAGGAAGTCGGCGTAGGCGGCGAGCAGATAGACGTCGCGACGGTCGATGGCCAAGGCGGCGGCGAAATGGGTCTCCGCAGCCGCGTCACGGCCCAACCGTTCGGCCATCTCGGCGAGGCTGGTGAGCACCCATTGGCGCTTGGCGGGTTCCTTTGGCGGTGTCGCGCGGAAGGCTTCGAACAGAGCCTGATAGCTCGCCTCGCCTTCGCCACGCACGCTCTCGACACCGGTGGCACAGGCGACGTACGTGAGATTGTCCGCGAGGAGACGCAACGGCTCGCAGGAAGCGCGAGCCCCCGCCAGGTCACCCTCGACCTGGAGCACCACCGCACGGGTGAGCCAGGCCTCGGCGCGCTCCGGATGGATCTCTAGCAGGCGGTCGAGGTCGGCGATGGCCGCGGTGAAGTCGTGGACGTGCTGGCGGAGCGTCGCACGCAGCAGCAACACCTCGGCGGGCGGGTCTTCGAGCGGCCACCAGGGCGCCAAGGCGGCTTCGGCGTAGCCGCTGAATCTCGGGTCGCCCTCGGTCCGCGCCAGGCGCACCAGACGCCAGGCGGTGCGGGTCGCGAGCTCGAGGTTCGACGGATCCTTGGCCAGCTCGGCGCGGAGCTCCCGGAGCTCGCGCAGCTCGCTGCCAGCGGCGCCTGGTGGCAAGGTCTCGAGGACCACGTCGTCGGTAGCGGGGACGAAGGGCTCGGCTCTCGCGGCGGGCGCCACCGCCAGCGCCAGGAGCACCACCGCAAGACCTCGGAAGGCGGCGCAGAGGCTCCGGCCGCGAGCGGCAGGCGGGATGCGAGGCTCATGATCGAAGGCGTTGTCAGGCACGGCGGGCTCCTCGACGGGAATCACGAAACCGGCGAAAGAAGCCCCGACGGCGAGGACGGTGCTCGCCGTCGGGGTGCAGGGTTCAGCTCACGGGCAGGTGCCCGTGCAGCCGGTCTCGCCTGGATCGACGTGGCGGCTGTCGCGCGCCGAGTGGGCGTAGCCGAGGTAGGGGAAGGTCTCGCGCAGCGGCTGGTCGTTGCGGTTGACCCCGTCGCCGACCCGGTTGTGGGGGAATCGGTTGTAGTCCGGTCCGGCGAGGACGCCGACCACCGCGCGCAGGGCGATGTCGACCACGTCGTCGGTCAGCCGCCGACCATTGGGGAAGCCCGCCGCGTCGTCGTTGGCCGGCTCGTCATCGAGCAGCGTCAGGAAGCCCAGGCGGCTGCGCTGCGCCGCGGGCGTGGGCGGAATACCCGTGTTGAGCCGCAACAGGTCGGCGACGGGACCCGGTGACGTCCCCGGCGCCGCGATGGGCGGCAGGTACTGGACCAGCGGCAGCAGGTCGACGCGCGGCGGATCGGGCACCGGCAGGACCCCCGGGGCGACGGTCGCGTCGTAGGCGGCATTGAGGACACGGGCGAGCAACGGGTCGAGGGCGAAGTCGGCGAAGCGCCGGTCGTTGCGCGGGTAGCTGCGGCTGAACAGGTCCTTCGACCCGGTGCCGATGATCAGCTCGTTGATCAGCGGGTTGCCGACCCGCTGGATCTGCACGAGCTGGCTGGCGAGGACCGGATCGAGACGCGGGTCGCGGAGGATCTTGACCCGCGGCCGTGCCGTGGTGCCCCAGACGCCGATGGTGGCGTCGGGGTGGGACGGATCGTGTTGCTGGCCATCGGCGGTGAGCATCGAGATCGGCACCTCGATGGCGATGGCGTTGACGTTGAAGCCCGCGACGTCGTCGGGGGCGTAGTTGACCCCGTCGGCCACGTCCTGGCTGTCGCTGAGGACACCGGGAACGCCGGTCTCGAAGGCATCGGTGCGCAGGTTGACCGAGTCGAAGGCGGCCCCCAGGTCGATGAAGAAGGGATCCTCGACCGTGCCAGCGAACACCTTGATGCCCTGGTCGAGGGTGTAGACCGCCTGGTCCGCCAGGCTCGCGTAGTCGGGCATGGTACGCGGCCCGGCGTTGCTCGGCGCCGCGAACAGCACCCGGCCCCCGGCCAGCGGCGTCGAGGTGGCGCGCGGACCAAAACCGCGGACCATGGTCACGCTGTAGTGCTGGCGGATGCCCAGCCCCTCGGAACCGGGGCCGTCGAGGGCGGTGATGGCGGGCGGGATCAGCGGCGTGCCCGGAGGCACACCCGCCGGCGAGTTGGCCGGCGCCGCGATACCGCCGCCGGCTCCGACGAAGCCGGTGAAGACCCCCGGCAGCCGGTTCTCGGTCTCGAAGCGAAAGGTGAAGCTGACGTCTTCGACCGCGTCGTGGTCGTTGTCGACGTGGATGGCGTACTCGATCTCGGGATCGAAGGGGAAGAAGTTCGGACCGTTCGACGGCTCGAGAAAGGGATCGACGTCGAGGATCAACGTCAGCTTGCTCGGGTCGTCATAACTGACGAAGGCGTAGAGATCGGTGATGTCGGCCTTGGTGTCGAGGGCCGTGAGCGGCGCCTCGCGGTGGTTGGAGGCGAAGGTGTCGCCGGCGGTCGCCAGCAGCACCAAGGCCACCAGGGGAAGCATCGTCTGGGATCGAAGTCGTCGCACGCTGTACCTCCTGTCGGGTTACGGATCACCGCGGGATCGCTCCAGGAAGCGAGATCGCGGCTCCCTCACGGGTCTTTCACTGCGGGTCTGTCACTGGGCGGAACGGAGCGCGGGGAACGATCCACGATGCCGTCTGCCGCCTGTGCGGGGAGGACAGCGCAAGCGTCATTCCACGTTCGAGGCCCCCGAGAGGGCTCGAAACGGGGGTTTGTCTCGCTCGGTCTCACCCCGGGGTGAGACGGCGCCGAGACAGGGCGAGAGATTCCGAAAGCGGAGCGGAAGGAGGCCCGCTCCGGTCAGGCGGGACGCGACAGGCCGTACTTCTTCATCCGGCGGTAGGCGGTGGCGCGGCTGACGCCGAGGATCTCGGCGGCAGCCTCGACATCGTCCTCGGCCTCCTCGAGGGCCCTCTCGAGGGCTTCGAGCTCGCGGCGCTCGCGGCGGCTCCAGGGGGATGGCGGGGGTTCGGGGACGGGGGCTCCCGGCATCCCCGATGACGCAGGGTCTCGGATCTCGGCGGGAAGCATCTCCTCGCCAAGGACCTCACCTCGATGGAGTACCACCGCTTCCTCGATGACGTTCTCGAGCTCGCGGACGTTGCCGGGCCACGGGTAGGCCTTGAGCCGGACACGGGCGCCGGCGCTCATGCTCGTGAAGGCGCGGCCATGGCGCCGCGCCGCGCGGACCAGGAAGTGACGCGCCAAGAGCTCGACGTCGTCGCCCCGGTCGCGGAGCGGCGGCAACCGGAGGCTGACCACGCGCAGCCGGTAGTAGAGATCCTCGCGCAGGCGGTGGCGGGCGATCTCCGCCAGCGGATCGACGTTGGTGGCGGCGAGGACCCGGACGTCGACCTCGCGACTCGTCCGCCCGCCGAGACGCTGGACCCGGTGATCCTGGAGGAAGCGCAGGAGCTTCGCCTGGACGCGGAAGTCCATCTCGGCGATCTCGTCGAGGAAGAGCGTGCCGCCGTCGGCCTGCTCGCAGAAACCCTGGTGAGCGTCCAAGGCGCCGGTGAAGGCTCCCTTCTCGTGACCGAAGAGCGCGCTCTCGATGAGGTCGTGGGGGATCGCCGCCGCGTTGACCGGGACGAAGGGGCCTTGCGCTCTCCGGCTGGCACGGTGGATGGCACGGGCGACGAGCTCCTTGCCGGTGCCGGTTTCGCCGAGGATCAACGCCGAGACGTCGGTCGGCGCCAGGTTCTCGATGCGCTGGAAGAGCTTCTCCATGGCCCCGCTGGCGCCGAGGATGCCCAGAAACTCGTCGCCCTCGCGGGGCGCCGCGACGCGGTGCTCGACCCGTGCCAGACGACCCACCTCGAGGGCCGCGTCGACCGCCCGGTGGAGCTGGTCGAAATCGAGGGGCTTGGTGATGTAGTCGGCGGCACCCCGTTTCATCGACCGCACCGCCGCCTCCACCGAGGTGCTGCGCGTGATCATGATCACCGGCAGCCCCGGGAATCCGTCCTTGAGCTCCGCCACCAGCTCGCTGCCGTCGGCGTCGCCCAGCAGGACGTCGAGGAGCACGACGTCCGGGACATGGTCGCCCAGGAACCCGCGCAGGGCCTTGGCGCTCGAAACGGTGTGGGCGGCGTGCCCCCAGCGGCGGACATGGATGGCCGCCAGGGCGGCGAGATCGGGGTCGTCGTCGACGATGACCACCAGCGAACGGCCGTCGGCGTCAGCCATCCTCGCCCTGCCTCTCCCCCGGGGCCATCTCTCCTCGCGCCGTCCCACACTTCTCGGCGGCACCTTCGACGGCCACCCTGAGCGCCGCCAGGTGCTGCTCCGCCTCTTCCCCGTCGGCTCTGCGCCCGGCCTGCTCGAGCCGCTCGGCGGCGGCGTAGACGGTGCCCAAGCCAAAGCTTCCGGCGGTGCCCGCAAGGCGATGGACCCGGGCACCGAGAGCGGACCAATCACCCGCCGCGAGGGCCGCGGCGAGGGCGTCGAGCTCCGCGGGCAATCGTCCCAGGTAGGCGCGGCGGAGCTGGTCGAGCTCGTCGTCGAGGGCGACGTCGGCGGTCTTCGCCGCCGGGCTCCGCGCCCCGGCGAGGAGCCGCTGGAGCAACCGATAGAGCTCCTTGAAGTCGATGGGCTTGACCAGGTACGCCGAGCAGCCGGCGGCGAGACAGCGCTCGCGGTCGCCATCGCCGGCGGCGGCCGTGAGGGCCACGATGGCGCTGCCGACGCCGCGTCGTCTGAGCTCGCGGGTCGCCTCGAGCCCATCCAGCCGCGGCATTTGCCAATCCATCAACACGATGTCGAAGGGCTGCGCGCTCGCCACCGTCACCGCTTCCTCGCCATCCGCCGCGGTGACGTGCTCGAGGCCCCAGCGCTCGAGCATCTTGCCGCACAGCTCGAGAAGCTCGGGGGAGTCGTCGGCGATCAGCACCCGCCCTTCGAGAGGCACCATCTCGAGGGACAACGAGGAGTCCGTGAGCCGCGGCCCCGGGCTCGGGTCGACCCCCCAGGAAGCACAGCCGTCGACCGGCAACCGGACGGTGAAGGTCGAACCTTGGCCGGGCTCGCTGGCGCATTCGATGGCGCCCCCCATGAGCTCGACCAGCTGGTGGGTGATCGCCAGGCCGAGCCCGAATCCCGCCCCCGGTGAGCGCGAGGCGTCGAGCTGGGTGAAGCGGCGGAAAAGGCGCCCCTGGTCTTCGGGCCGGATTCCGACGCCGGTGTCGCGCACCGCGAAGACCAGCGTCGCACTCGACTCGCCCAGCGGCGGCTCGGCCCGCACCGTCAGGCGCACCTCTCCCTTTTCGGTATAGCGCAGCGCATTGCTCAGCAGGTTGGACAGCACCTGGCGCAAGCGGGTCGGATCGATGGTGAAGCGCCAGGGTAGGCGGCCCTCGGCGCGAATCTCGAGCCCGAGTCCCTGCTCCTCCGCCTGCGCCTCGAAGCTCGCCCCCAGGTCATCGAGGATCTCCGCCAGCTCGCTCGGCCGCCGATTGAGCTCGAGCCGACCCGCCTCGATGCGGCCGATGTCGAGCAGATCCCCGAGCAGCCGGTTGAGATGACCCCCGGCGCGCCGCGCGGTCTTGAGATAACGCCGGCGCTCTTCCGGCGTGGTGGCGTCGTCGTCGAGCAGGTCAAGGTACCCGAGGATCGTACCCAAGGGGCTCCGGATCTCGTGGCTCAGGTTGGCCAGGAAACGGGTCTTGGCCTGGCTGGCGGCATCGGACTCCTCCTTGGCGGTCCGGAGCTGCGCCGTGCGCTGGGCGACACGGCTCTCGAGGACCAGGAAGGACTCGCGCAGCTGCGCGGCCATGCGGTTGAAGGTGCGGGCCAGCTCGGCGAGCTCATGGATCCCGGCCTCGGGGACCCGCTCGTCGAGACGACCTTCGGCGATGGCGCCGGTGGCGTCGCGCAGACGCTCGATGGGACGCGTCACCCCCCGGGCGGCGATGACCCCCAGCCCAACCGCCAGCGCCAAGGCCCCGAGGCTGAGCCACAGCGTGGTCCGCGTGCTCGCCTCGATCTTGCCCAGGAAATCCGCCTCGGGAAGGGCGACGACGATCAGCCAGTCGATGCCCCGGGGGTCGGTGAGCGGCGCGACGTGGACGAAGACCCTCCGGCCCCCACCGCCGAAGGACAGCTGCTCGGCGCCTACGACCCCGCCGAGACCACCAGGCAGGCCCTCGAGGAACCGAGCGGTGGTCGCCACCAACGGCGTCGTGCTGTCTCGGGCCGCCACCCGCCGTGGCTCGTCCCCGTCCTGCGCCACGAACAGCGGCTCGCCGCCGGAGCTCGCCACGAGGAGACCCGATCGCTCGACGATGAAGGTCCGACCGGTGCGACCCACCTGAAGCTTCGAAAGGAACTCTGAGACGCGAGCCAAGGTCAGGTCGGCACCGACGACACCGGCCAACGTACCGTCGGGGGCGTACACCGGCTTGCTCGCCGCCACCGCCAGGCTGGCTTCGGCGAAGAAGGGGTAGACCTCGCACCACACCGGGCGGCCGGCCTGCACCGCGGCTTCGAACCACGGACGGTGGCGCGCATCGAAGCCTTGGGTCACCTTGAGCACCGGCCCCCGATCACCGGCTCCCACCGCCGCGTACTCGATCCGCGGTCCGGCGATCAGACCGTGGTCGGCGTCGAGGGGCGTCGAGTCGACCACCAGCGTGCCGTCGGAGATCCGCCCGGCACCGGCGGCGCCACCGGCCGGCGATCCGTAAAAGACGAAGCTGACCGTCTCGAAGTGTTGCAGCTGGCGCCAGAAGTGCCGGTCGAGGGCCGGCGGGTCTCCGGGGTCGAGCTGACCTTCGAGCAGAGCGTCGGCGTTGAGGGCGTTGAGCCGATGGGGGGTCTCGAGGTAGTCGTCGAGGTACTGCCAGATCCGCAGGATGAGCTCGCTGCGCAGGTCCGAGGCGACATCCTCGACCGCTTCGCGACCGTTCCGGAGCGACAGCCACAGGATCAGGCCGACGACGGCGACGAGGACCGCCGTGAAGGGAACCACGAGGGCCCAGCGGAGGGGCCACGGACGGCGCCGACGGGGGAGCTCGGACCGAGCCCGGCTCGTCTCCTCGGCGAGTGGATCCCGGGGCTCCGGCGCCCCCCCGGGGTGCATGGCGGTGGCCATCGTGGCGTCAATCTACCAGAGGCGACGAGCGCGACCCGCGCGCGCCGGCCGGAGGCGGACGCCCCCGCTCGTGGTCATCGCCGCGCGGGAAATCCACCCGGCCATGGCGTGCGGACAATCCTGTAGTCTTCGGGCGGCCGCGCCGGGCTCGACGGGAGCCCTCCGCGGCCGCTGTGATCTCGAACCCCGCCGCGAAAGGACGCCATGGCACCGATCACCCCCGCCCAGGAGACGCTCGAACAGGTCAAGCAGTACTACGGCCAGGTGCTCGCCAAGACCAGCGACCTCAAGACCACGGCGTGCTGCACCGCCGACGCCCTGCCGCCACACCAGGCGGAGGTCATACGCGAGATCGACGACGAGATCCTGAGCCGCTTTTACGGCTGTGGCTCCCCGCTGCCGGTGGGGCTCGAGGGCCGGACGGTGCTCGACCTGGGCTGCGGCACCGGTCGCGACGTCTACATGGCGTCGAAGCTGGTGGGACCCGAGGGCTTCGTAATCGGTCTCGACATGACCGACGAGCAACTCGACGTCGCGCGGCAGCACGTCGACTCGCAAACTCGCCGGTTCGGTTTCGACACCCCCAACGTCGACTTCCGCAAGGGCTATATCGAGGACCTCGCCGGCGCCGGCATCGCGGACGAATCCGTCGACCTGGTGATCTCGAACTGCGTCATCAACCTGTCGCCGGACAAGCCGCGGGTGTTCTCCGAGATCCTCCGCGTCCTGAAGCCCGGCGGCGAGCTCTTCTTCGCCGACGTCTTCGCCGACCGCCGCGTCCCGGACCACGTCAAGGCCGACCCGGT
>JAGQSE010000225.1:0-178 GCA_020439725.1 Acidobacteriota bacterium | reverse complement strand
TGATGCGCGACCTCGGCGTCCAGGACATCCGCGTCTTTCAGAGGAGCCCGATCGACATCGCCGACCGCGAGGTCTCGCGGGTGGTCGGCAACGTCCGCTTCGAATCGATCACCTATCGCATCTTCAAGCTGCCGAGCCTCGAGGACCTGTGCGAGGACTACGGCCAGGTCGCGACCTA
>JAGQSE010000224.1 GCA_020439725.1 Acidobacteriota bacterium | reverse complement strand
CCGCGCCCTCGCCGCCGGCGAGACGGTGCTCGCCGGTTGGCGCGAGCGGCTGGCGGCGGTCTGGTCGCTCCTCGACCACACTTGATCCCGGTCGGCGGCGCCCCTCAGTCGACCGAGGAGCCGTCGCGGTGCCGCGCCACGAAGCGCCGCATCGTTCCCGAGCGCCGCCGACCGTTCTCTTCGATCTCGAAGCCCGCCTCGAGCACCGCCGCTTCGGTGCTGCGGTTGGGGTGACAGCCCCCCGCGACCCGGGTCCACAGGGGCTGGATCCAGTCCTGGATACGACCGGCGACAGGGTGCTCCGAGCGGACGTGCTCGAGCATGCGCAGGTCACCGCCGCGGCGCAGCACCCGGTGGATCTCCAGCAGCCCGAGGGCCGGGTCGGCGACGCTGCAGAAGACCAGCGAGCTGACGTCGAAGGCGCCGTCGGCGAAGGGCAGCGACTCCGCTCGCGCCACCAGGAGGCCGTGGGACGGAGCTCGGCGGCGCGCCGCCAGGAGCACTCGAAGGTCCGGCTCGAGGGCGACAGGCCGTGTCTCGTCAGGGTAGAGGTGAAGGTTTCGTCCCGTGCCGCAACCGATCTCGAGCACCCGGCCGCGGGCGCCGTGGGTCAGCCAGCGGCGCCATCGCCCGAGACCGCACCTCTCGAGGAAGACCATCAGCGGGTCGTAGAGCCAGGGGATCTGCTCGAAACCGCGCACCGCTCGCCTCCCCGCTCAGGTCGCGGCCAGGGCGCTCATGAAGTCGTCGATCAGGTCGGCGGCGTCCTCGATGCCGACGGAGACTCTCAGCAAGTCGTCGGTGATGCCCTGTTCTCGGCGCTCTTCCGGGGCGACGCCGGCGTGCGAGGAGATTGCCGGCCGGATCACCAGCGTTTCGACACCTCCGAGGCTCGGAGCGAACACCGGCAGCGTCAGGGTCTCGAGAAGCCTGTCCGCCGCCTCGTGCCCCGCCCCGAGCTCGAAGGCCAGCATGCCGCCGAAGCCGCGGAAGAGCCGCCGGGCGCGCTCGTGCCGCGGGTGGCTAGCGAGCCCCGGGTAGTGGACCCGGGAGACCGCCGGATGCTCCTCGAGGGCCTGCGCCAGCGCGAGGGCGTTGGCGCTTTGGCGCTCGACCCGGAGCTCGAGGGTCTTGAGCCCGCGCTGGAGGAGGAAACAGGCGTGCGGATCGAGGCTGCCACCATAGTGCTTGAGCCGATGGGCGGCGTGCTCGACCAGCTCACCGCGACCGACGACCACCCCGGCGACGATGTCCGAGTGTCCGTTGAGGTACTTGGTGGCGCTGTGGAGCTCGAGATCGAACCCCAGGTCGAGGGGCCGGAAGAGGACCGGCGACAGGAAGGTGTTGTCGATCAGCGACACGAGGCCGTGGTTTCGAGCGAAGGCGACCACGGCTTCGAGGTCGGCCACCTGGACGAGGGGGTTGGTCACCGACTCGACGTAGAAGGCACGTGTGGTCGGCCTCAGGTGGGCCGCCCAAGACTCGGGCGCGTCGGCGTCGACGAAGGTGTGCTCGATGCCCACCGCCGTCAGCGCATCGACGATCAGACCCTGGGTGCCGCCGTAGAGGCTCCGCTGCGCGAGCAAGTGGTCGCCGGCGCGCAGGACGCCCAGGAGCGCCGCGCTGATGGCCGCCATCCCGCTTCCCGCCACCAACGCCGCCTCGGCGCCGGTGATCACGGCCAGCTTGGTGTGCAAGGCCTGGTGGTTGGGCGTGTTGCTGAGGCGGATGTACTGGAGGGCCGGGTGCCCCTCTTCAGCCCCGAACTCGAAAGTCGAGCTCTGAAAGACCGGGAGCGTGACCGCACCGGCGAACCGTGGCCGGAGCTCGCCGGCATGGACCAGCTGGGTGGCGAGGGCGTGCGTTCCGGACGTCGGCTCGGCCATGGCGTTCCTCCTCGGGCGCGCCGGAGAGGGTTTGCGTCCGGCGCGCGGGGAGCATACCCCAGGGCCAGTTCTCCGGCCTGCGCGGCCGATGTGTCACAATCCGTGGACCCGGATCGAACAGGGCACTCGAGGAGATAGCTTTTGACCAGAATCGGAGTCTTCGGCTGGGGCATCGTCGCCCCCCGTTCGCCCAACGTCGAGACCTTCGCGCGCAATCTCGAGGGCGCCGAGAGCTGGCTGGCGCCGTTCAATGGTTTCGGCCGCGACAATTTTCTCGTCGGCATGCCCGAGTTCGACTTCACCGCGTACAAGTCCTGGGTCGACGAGCGGTTCAAGCCCAACCGCTTTCCCCAGCTGGTCGAGAAGATGGACCTGCCGAGCAAGTACGCCGTCGGTAGCTTCATCCAGGCCCTGGACCAGAACCCGGGGATCGAGGACGAGCTCCAACGGCTGGGCAACGAGGCCCACGTCTACGTGGGCACCGGCATCGGCAACATCGGCACGATCCACGACGCGACCCTCGACCTCTACCGCGCACAGCGGCGCTGGAACCGCTTCTGGGCCCAGCCCGAACGCAACGCGGCGCTCCGTACACACCTCGGCGGCGATCCCGACCCGCAGGCGCCGCCGGCACCCGAAGCCTCCGACGAGGCGGAACGAGAAGCCGCCGAAGACGCCTGGTGGGAGCATTGGGCCGGTCGCTCGACGGAGCTCGGGGAGTACCTGACGGAGCTCGCGGAGATCGAGTCGCTGTCCGTCGAAGGCGACGTCGAGGCGGGCAAGATGCGTCTGCTCAAAGAGAAGGGGCGACGCCAGAGCCGGCTGCAGAAGAAGTGGGAGGCCCCCGAGCCGCCCTGGCGCGCGGTCTCCGCCAACGTCATCTGGAACATCCACAACACGCCGGCGTCACAGATTTCGATGCTCGGCCACATCACCGGTCTGACCTTCGCGCCGGTGGCGGCGTGCTCGACCTTCGGGGTGAGCCTCAAGCTGGCCATGGACACGATCCGCCGCGGCGAGGCCAAGGCGGTGGTGGTCGGTGCCACCGATCCGGCGCCGCATCCGCTCATCGTCGGCGCCTTCTACAGCGGCCG
>JAGQSE010000223.1 GCA_020439725.1 Acidobacteriota bacterium | reverse complement strand
GGCGTCGACTGCTCGGACCACGAGGTCAACATCAAGATCCTCTTGGACGGCATCGTCAGCGGCGGTGACCTGACGGGCAAGCAGCGCGACCTCCTGCTCCAGGAGATGACCGACGAGGTGGCGCAGCTGGTGCTGCGCGACAATTACCTGCAGAACCTGGCCATCTCGGTGGAGGAGGCGCAGGGCACCGCGCTGGTCGATTTCCAGCAGCGGATGATGCGCGAGCTCGAACGCGCCGGCAAGCTCGACCGGGCTCTCGAGTACCTGCCCGACGACGAGACGTTGGCGGAGCGGGTGGCGGAGGAGCGGGGGCTGACACGCCCGGAGATCGCCGTGCTGCTGGCGTACTCGAAGATGACCCTCTATCAGGAGCTCCTCGAGTCGAGCCTGCCCGACGATCCGCTGCTGGTCGAGGACCTGGTGCGGTACTTCCCGCACCCGCTCCGCGAGCGCTACCGCCAGGCCATCGCCGGGCACCGGTTGCGGCGCGAGATCATCGCCACCTCGACGACCAACAGCATGATCAACCGCGTCGGTCCGACCTTCGTCACCCGCCTGGTCGAGATGACCGGCAGGGCGCCCCGGGACATCGCCCGGGCCTACATCGTGGCCCGCGACGTGTTCCACCTGCGCGAGCTGTGGGCGCGCATCGAAGAGCTCGACGACCGCCTGCCGGCCACCTCGCAGATGGAGATGATCCTCGACGTCGGCCGGCTCATCGAGCGGACGACGTTGTGGTTCCTGCGGCATACCGAGGCAGCCCTGGACGAGATCAGCAAGACCGTACAGCGCTACGAACCCGGCGTGGTGACTCTGGCCGACGAGCTGCCGGCGATCCTGCCCCGCGAGCATCGTCGCTCGTTCGAAGAGCGGGCCAAGGTGCTGCAGCGGGCCGGCGTTCCCGCCGAGCTGGCGCGGCGCATCGCCAGCCTGCCCTTCCTCGTCTCCGCCTGCGACATCGTGCGCATCGCCGACGACCGCGAGGTCCGCGAGGTGGCGCGGGTCTACTTCTTGATCGGCGCCCGCCTGGGGCTCGGCTGGCTGCGCGACGCGGCGCGGCGGATGACCGCCAAGAACCATTGGCAGAAGGACGCCCTGGGCGCCATCGTCGACGACCTCTACGCCCACCAGTCGATCCTCGCGACGCGGGTTCTCGAGGCCGGCGGCGACCAGGCCAAGCCGGTCGAGCGGTGGATGGACTCCCATCGTCACGGAGTCCAACGCCTGCGGGGGCTGCTCGAGGAGCTGCGCGCCGCCCCGACCATCGAAGTCTCGATGCTCGCGGTGGCGGATCACCAGCTGCGCAGCCTGACGCTCAGCTGATCGGCGCCGGGTTCCTGTCCCCACCGGGCGCCGGCACTCACCGGGCTCCGGTACCCGCCGGAGCCCGAGCTCGGTCTCGCCCACCCCGTGGGCGCTCCGCGGCGGTATCGTCTTGGAACCCTCTCCGCGGCGGGATCGAGGCTGCCTACGAAGTGGGCAGCCTGCGCACCACCTTCGCTGGTCGCCCTCTCGGATCACGACAGAATTACGGATCAACGAAAGAAATCGCGAATCTTCGTCCTTGGGAGCCTTGTCAAGGGCTTCGTCCGGGGGCGGACGATGGGCTTCCGCGGCACGGAATTCGCTCCTGACATCCGTCTACCACTCCTGGGGCAGGCCAGCCGGCCGGCCCTCATGGCTGAAAGGAGACGAGGATGTCCAACGTTCCCAAGGTCTGTTTCGATCGGATCCTGCCCAAAGACCTGCGCCGTTTCTCCCGCTCGCCCTCGGCGGCGCGCGGCGGACCGACGCGCATGGCGGTGTTGCGATCGAAGAAGTGGCCCAACGGCAGCGTGCTCCGCGTGCGCTTTCTCGAGGGCACCTCCGATCAGCGCGAGCAGGTGCGTGCCATCGCGCCGCAGTGGAGCGAGTTCGCCAACCTCCGCTTCCTGTTCAACGACGCTCAAGACGCCGAGATCCGCATCGCCTTCGAGGACAAGGGCTCGTGGTC
>JAGQSE010000222.1:1053-16495 GCA_020439725.1 Acidobacteriota bacterium | reverse complement strand
ATGTCAGATAGAGCGCTTAGTGTTCTACGGTAAGAATGCCGATGGCGAGCGAGGCCTCGACCATGACCGACAATCTTGTTCTTGACTATTCGACGAACGGGTTCTACGAATACCAGTCCAATATTGACGACCCTTCCTTTGAGAATCCCAAGTATGCGACCGATGAAGGCTTGCCGATAGAGGAGCTGGCTCAATGTCCGTATTGTAGAGTCCCGGCTCGCCTCGTCTTAAATGAAGGCTACAGGAGAAGGTGGGGGCCTGAGCCCAGATCTAGAGTGCGATACGGGAGTCGAAGCGGACTCGCCCAGGTGCGCGCTTGCTCCTGCGGATGGTGGAGTTCAACGGACGTCTACCGGCTAGACTGGGAGTATCCAGAGATCGGTCATTGCCTGAGCGGGTATGAATACAGAATGGCTCGACTCCGAGCCTTCGAGCCAACTGCGCTTGACGCTCCGATTGAGGCCTTAGTCTCGTATGTTGCCAAGCATCCTGACGTCCTTCGAGAGGTCGCCCCGACCAAGTTGGAGAATCTGGTTGGCGAGACGTTGGGCCGGGAGCTCGACTGCGAAGTTGAGCACTGTGGACGTAGCGGCGATGGAGGAGTTGACCTATTTGTAATGGACGGAGAATCAAAGCTCCTCGTGCAGGTCAAGCGCAGGGCCACACCACGCGCGGAGTCGGTAAGTACGGTTAGAGAGCTTTTGGGATCAACCCTGCTAAAGGGGGGCAAGCGATCAGCGCTCGTAACCACTGCGCCGAAGTTCTCTGCTGACGCAGAGATTGCCGCGAGAACCGCAGTCGAGCTTGGACTGGTGCAGGAGTTTAGACTTGTTGATTTCCCGAGGTTCGTGGATATCCTAGGGATACTGGAATCGGAGGCTGAGCATCATCCATGGAGCAAGTACGCAGTCCCTCTCCTGGGGCCGAACCGCCCAGAGTCCACCATTCATGCATCGCTTTACTTAGATCCGGATTAGGTTAGAGCGTGGGGGCACACAACATCTCGTAGGTAGGGCTCTGCCGCTGAAAGCCACGCTTCTGAACGGGCGCTGCTTTGCCGTAGAACCCGCGTGTCGAGTCGGAATGGCTTCGCCATCCGCTCACACGCAGATCGTTCGCCGACTTCCTTCCGCTGGAAGTAGCTACACCTAGGTAACCTAGCATGGCAAGAATAGATGAACTCAGGTGTCTCCTGATCTCGCCGAGTGACGTTTCGGCGGAGAGGAAAGCTTTGCGAGACGTCGTTACTACCTGGAATGCCCAGATCGGGAGAGCTCTCAACGCCCGCGTCGAGCTCGTAGGGTGGGAGACTCATTCAGTCCCGGATCTTGCGAATCCGCCGCAAGATACCTTGAATGAACAATTGCTTCCCGATTGTGATCTTGCGATCGCGCTGTTCTGGTCGCGAATCGGTACGCCAACCGCCGCAGGCTTCCAATCCGGCTCTGACGAAGAGATTCGAAGGCTCCTAAAGTCGGGCACTCGAATTCTCGTCTACTTCTGTCGCCGCCCTATTCCACAAGAGAATCTCGGGTCGGACCAATTCGAGCGGCTGCAGTTGCTCAGGTCTGAGCTTGAAGCACTCGGCCTTGTCGGATACTACGAAGACGTTGCGGAGCTGCGGGAGAAGATTCAGCTGAACCTTACGAACGCGACATCCGGCATCCTCACGGCCCAGCGAACGGCGAACGCTTCAACCGGGCCTGCCGAAGGAGTCATGACGGCGAGCCGACCCGATGTTCGTGTAAGCTCGGCGGTCGGTTTCACGCTCTCCTACGAGGGCGTCGACCGAACCTTGCTGTCGTTGTCGGTCGAGAATCACTCTCCTGTTCCTGTGTTCATAGCATCTGTGCTCGTCGAAATGGACGACGGTCGAAACCTTTATCCACAGTTCGATGCTGCTACGCACGAGCCAAACTCGAAGCGACGTCTCGAACCGGGGCAGAGCTTCAGCTTCTACATCGACCTAGCCAGAATCGGAGGCGCAGCAGAACCATCACAGCTCCGCCGCGCACTGGTGAAGGACGAAATCGGTAGAAGCTACGTATCCGATGAGGAGACGTTCAGAAGTCATGTGTCTGCAATCGTCGGCAACAGTTGATGACGTAGATCCATTCAGCGAACCAGCTCCGGTACTCGGACGGCTGGCGCCGCCGGTGCTGCGCAAGACGTTACACCCCTGAAACCCGATGGCCAAAGCTAGCCGAAGCTTAACAACACGTGACACCGGCCAGCACGAGCTACGGCCGTTGTTTGAGAGGGCCCTCACGCGCGTCCGTGATGATGTTCTCGACAACCCGTATATCGACGAAGCACTTCGCGTACTTCCCGCTGGCGGTCACAGAAGCGCGATCGGATGCCTTTGGAACGCGGTCGTCGACGACCTGCGCAATAAGATTCTCCATCGCAGCGTCGAACTGTTCAACAAGAGCGTAAACCTGCCGAGGGAGATCAAGCGGTACGAGGATTTTCAAGATCACGTCACTGATGAACAGCTCATCGATGGCGCATACAAGATAGGGGTTATTGGTTGGGAGGCCGCAAAGGTCCTTCGGCATGCAAAGGAGACGCGACATATTTTCGATGGTCATCCGCGAAGCTCCGAACCGTCGGCCATCAAGGTCTTGTCGATGTTCGAAGATTGTGTGAAATACGTCCTTGCAGAGCCATACCCGCCACAGATTATTGATATCGACGAATATCTCGCGCTGATGAATACGCCGGATTTTGATCGAAATGAATTCGGCATCGCGAATGCGTTGGCTGAGATCCCCGAAGTTTACAAGGCCGAATTGATCAATCGCCTATTCACCGTCTATTGCCTTGAAAACACCTCGAGCGTCCTTCGGTCGAATATCGAGTTTGTCGCACCGATATTGTGGAAGGTCCTGCCTAAGCAACTCAAAAATCAAGTCGCGCACCGTGTCGATCAGGAAATTTCAAAGGGGCATACTGCAAGAACGCAGAACGCGTTGGGATTTGTCAATGTTGTTAACGGTAACATTTATCTCACAAACACCGCACGCGTTCACACCGTTGGCCCGTTGGTCAAGGAGCTTAAGGAATCGCTGGATGACTTCGCGACCGAAAACCGCTGTGTCGCTGCGCTTGAACCATACGCTGCTGTCATTCCGCCGCAACTTCTTTCCGACTACGTCTGGGCGTTGACGCACACATATGTGGGACATGTCGGGCACAGCATGCAATGGAGTCGCACAGATTTCTTTGCGAATAAAGCCGCAGCACGGATTCCTCGCATGTTCGCAAAATTCGATACCAATGCCGTTGAAGCATTCATAAATGCGGTCAAGGAGAGCAAATTGCTTCAGAGGCGAATTGAAGACCCAGCGAAACTCGAACGTCTTCGGTCTCTAGGAAACATTGTCCTTGAACGTGTTGGTGGGACTTTCGACGGAATTCAGTTCCTTCAAGCGTTAGTGGATAATGAGCGCGAACAAGAGTTTCTAGATACCTTGCGATAGGGATTTAACAAATCGGTCAACCGGAGTTGGCTCGTTTTTCGGTTTTTCAACGTCGTTTCCTTCGTTTACACTTCTTGATGTGTCAACGTCAACTCCGTTGGTCCGCCAACCCGGCTACCTCGAACGTTGTGCGGCAGGTAAGGGCTAGATGAATAGGGATCCTTCTGAGGCCATTATTGAGGCCAGAAAAGACCTGGTTGAGGATCTTGATCGCCTGTTCCAACCGTTCGACTTGTCCTCCTTCTCAGAACTCGCCCCAGTCATTGAAGGGTTTATCGAACAGTATGTCAACACCGCGATTCGGGACCATAGGGAAGTCTTGGCAAGTAGCGCCGGTCTGCTCGGTGCCGGCGCATTTCTTGAGATTGGCGGCGTCCGAATTCGAACCGGCGTCGCATTGGATCTTTGGGCGCCTTCGGTGCTGGAGATTGTTATCGTACCGGATGAGGAGCCACCGGCTCGCCGACCAAGGAGCCGAAAGATTGCTATCGAAGGCGTAGGCAGGGTACGAGAGGTCCGCCTCCTGGTTGCTCCGGAGCTTGATATTGATACCGAGCAACTTGAGCTGATGGTGAAGACGACCCTCGAGTCGGGATATTCTTGGTTGCGCGAGAAGTTCCGTCTGGCTCTGGCTTCCGAGGAGGACTCGATGGCTGGGGAGGTCTACTCTCACCTTCGAGCGATTCTTCCTGACCAGGAAGTGTGGGAGCGTGTATGGCTCTGGAGCTATGTCGATGGCGAAGGTGCTTACCTAGGCGACCCCAAACTCTCAGACGCAAAACTCCTAGACATTAGGGGGCATCCACTGGCTGCTGGCAAGAGTCCCGTTGAACTCTTGGTTACGGCTCTAACAACGCTTTCGCACCTTTCGGATTCCTTCACACAGGAGGCAATCAAGAGTGGTGAGCCAATAGATGTCGATCTCAGAACTGCACTGTACGGCGATGACGAGCCAGTCTACGTAGTGTCGGAGAGGCTTCTCTTTGGCGAGAGCGCACTAACAATCTATCCGATTGTCCGGTCGGGGCGCGGACTGTTTCTAGCCGGATTTCCAGCTCGGCTGCGAAGCGAGTTAATTCCAATCTTCGATAGACACAGGGAGGAGCTGGGGCAGAGGTTTCTAGTCAACCGATCAAAGATCAACAGGCTACTCAGAAAGCTCGCGGGAGGCCAGCCCGAGAGAATTCCTCAGCTGGTGGAGCTGGCAGGGCGATTCACCCGTGGTATTCTTGGGCTGGACCAATGAGAGTCGGCGAATGCGCCGCACAACCCAGCTACTCCAGCGAACTTTCTGCGGCGCCCTGCGCCGAGAAAGTCGCTGAGTAGCAGACCGTTCTGCGGCAAGACCTCTGAGCACTTTGGAAACTGACGAGAAAGGCGACAGTGGTGGGGTCGTCGCCAAAACGGCAAGGGCTCTGGGAATTACCGCGGTTGTCCCCGACGTCTATCGGAACCTCCGGTAGTGTCCAGAAACCTTCGCAAATAGTCCGAGAAGTGGAGGCTCCGCCCGAGGCGTTACGCGGCCCGCGCCCACAGTGGCGGGCCCGCCCCGCCACCCTCAGTAAATCGTCTCGCCTCGCGCGCACATCTCCACGTACTTGGCGATGCGTTGGGCGCGAGTTTCTGGTCGCTTCGCGTCGTGGACGCGGTAGAGGATCGCGAATCGGTTCTGCGAGCTGAGCGTTGCGAAGAACGCGGCGGCTTTTTCGTCGGCGTCGAGGGCGGCGCGGAGGTCGGGGGGAACGGTCGCGGTGCTGTGGGAGTCGTACGCGGCCTCCCAGCGGCCGTCCTTCTTCGCAGCCTCGACTTCCGCCAGCCCTGCCGGCTCCATGCGGCCCGCCGCGATCAGTGCCTCCGCCTTCGTCCGGTTGATCTTCGACCACCTGCTGCGCGGCCCGCGCGGTGTGAATCGCTGTAGGTAGAACTCGTCGTCGTGCTTCGCCTTCTGGCTGTCGATCCATCCGAAGCGCAGCGCTTCCTCGAGCGCCTCCGCATACGACGGCCCTTGCTGGCCGGCGCCTTTCTTGGGGATCTTGAGCCAGATGCCGGTCGAGCGCGTGTGCTCCTCGGCGAGCCATCGCCCGAACGCGGCGCCGCTCGGGAAGCCATGAATCGGTTCATCGTTCTTCATTGTGTTCCGAGTGTATCGGAGGGCCTTGGCTGGTTCGTAAGACTCCGCTTCCCATGTCCCGCCTGCCTCGTGACCTGCTCACGGTGTTCCAAGACTTCGACGCTACGCAACCCGTCGGCCGGTGTTGACGACCAACGAAACCTCCGCGCCAGCATGACCGAGCATCTCGATCAAGCTGTCTACGCTGAAGCGATCGATCTTGCCGCGGACCAGGTCGCTGACCCTCGGCTGCGTCACCTTGAGGAGCTCCGCTGCGGCGGTCTGGGTGAGACCGCGCGCCTCGATCAGCTTCGAGATCTCGATCATCAGGTCGGCGCGGAGCTTCAGGTTCAGCGCCGCTTCGGGTTCAAAGCCGAGGTCGGTGAAGACATTCCCGCTCGATTCTTGGATCGTGGTGGCCATTCAGAGCTCCTTTGGGGTGCTTCGGAGACGGACGAGGTCGCCGAGCCGACGGCGGGCGAGCTCGAGGTCGGTCCTTCGAGTCTTCTGGGTCTTCTTCTCGAACGCGTGGAGAATGTAGATGCCTTCATCGAACTTTGCGATGTAGAGAACTCGGTGCTCCTGCTGGCCCCGCAGTCGAATCTCGGCGACGCCACTTCCGACGGTAGTCATGGGCTTCCAGTCCGTCGGCGTCAGCCCCATCTGGAGTCTACGGAGCTGGTATCCTGCGGAGCGTCGAGCCTCCTCGGGAAAGGCCCGGACATCCGCAAGCGAGGTGCCGAGCCAAGAGAGAGGCCGTTCATTCATGATCTGAATATACACCGATTTGTATAGACCCGCAACGATGGAATGCTCCGGCGCTTCGGTAAGAGAACGTTGACGCTATGAGCCTTACTCGGGGTCCGATCGACCAAGCCGATCGCTGAACGGCCGGTCTGGCGCCTGAAGTGTGTCCGGTAGACCGACGGAAAGGGAGTTTGAGTGTCCAGCACGTTCCCAGCAGCAGCAGTCTCAACGGAACACCCGACGGACGCGCGCCCCGCCCACCCGGTCTTCCCGCTCGCAACTGTCCTCTTTCTTCTCACCCTCGCGGCGCAGCTCTTCAGCCTCGCCTTCGGCCGGGTCGATGCGGCGCGGAGCTTCAGCTCGATCGTGCTGCCCAGCGCGGTGTTCCTGAGCGTCCTGACCGTGCCGTCGGTGTGGCTGGGGCTCGTTCTGGGACAGAGGATCGGGCTTGGTGCTCCGCGGTTCGCGGGGATGCTCTCCGGAGAGCGGGGGAGTCTTGCCAAGGCGGGGAGGGACGCAGGCCTCGCGGGAGGTCTCGGGGTGGCGCTGGGAGCAGTGCTGCTGCTGGTCCGGTATCTCAGTCAGCCCTATCTTCCTCCCGAGATCCCGGCATACGGCTTTCGGGGCGCCCTCGGAGGGTTGGCCGTTTCGGTGGGGGCCGCGGTCGCGGAGGAGGTCTGGTTTCGGCTGGGGCTGATGACGCTGTTGGTCTGGGTTGTCATGAAGCTTCGGGGGCACGACACGGTCCGGCCGGTGGTGGCGTGGACGATCCTCGTGGGGACCGCCGTGGCCTTCGGCATGGCCCATCTGCCCCAGCTGTTGTCCTATGGCGCGGGCTCACCGTTCGCAATCGGTGGCACCGTCTTGGGGAACACCGCGGTGGGGATCCTGTACGGTTGGTGCTACTGGAGGCGGAGCCTCTTCGCTGCGATGGTCGCTCACCTCTCCGTCGACGTCGTCCTTCATGTCTTGCCGGCGTTCGTGTCATGAATCCGCAGAGTCCCCGGCGTCCAGGGGCCGAGCTGCGAGCACTAATCCTGATCGTCGGGCTCGTTCTTTCCTCCTGTGTTGCGGCCTCGCCTCCGCAGAGGCAGCCCTTGGCGGAGGTTGCAGCGTCGTACTTCGACGTCTATGCGGAGCGCTCAGACTTTGATCGCTTCATGAGCTTCTACGCCGACGACGCGTATCTCAAGGACGTCGTCTACGGCAACGAGGTGAGGGGGAAAGAGAACATCCGCAGGTTCTTCGACTGGAACGGCGGAAATTTCAAGGCGGTGGGTCCCGGACCCGCGCTGACGATCGAGGCGCAGATCGTTTCCGGCGAGATCGTCGTCACCCGGGGTGTCTTCAACCGATTCGAGTACGGCGGGAAGGTCCTCGGACCGTGGGAGTTCGTGATCTGGCAGCAGTTCAACGAGTCGGGTGAGATCATTCGGCAAGAGGACTGGATCAACTACTCGCCGAAGGAGATCCACGTCGGCGAGTGACCTCGAAGCGCAGCCCTCGGACGGCTACGAGGTGCGGGCGTTGGCGGCTCTCGAGACCGAGGGTGTCCAGCTCTCGGTCCGCCTCCGTTCTGCGGGCTCGAAGAAAGTTCCGCCACCACCGATGAGTTTCGGGGCGGCCGGGAGTCTATGGGGTTGGAACGTCTGAGGAGACCCCGCTGACCCCCGATTCGATATCGGTCACGGTCCTCCGGGGGCCCGGCCTCAGCACACATCCTGACCACCCACGACACGAAGGAGAGCTCCGTGAGCCGTCAAGTCTTCATCACCCTCCCCGTCGCCGACCTCCCGAAGTCGATCGCCTTTTGGGAGGCCCTCGGCTTTGCCAAGAATCCGCAGTTCTCCGACGAGACCGGGGCCAACGTCGTCGTCAGCGACACGATTTCGCTGATGTTGCTGACCCACGCCCGGTTCAAGGACTTCACGCCCAAGGCCATCTGCGACACGAGCCAGGCCGTCGAGGTCTTGCACACCCTGAGCTGCGGCAGCCGTGAAGAGGTGGACGAGCTGGTCAAGAAGGCGGTCGCCGCGGGGGGCTCGACCTACGACGAGCCCGAGGACTTTGGCTTCATGTACACGCACAGCTTCGTCGACCCAGACGGCCATGGCTGGGGCCTCGCCCACATGAGCGCCATGCCGGCCGAGGGGTGACCCGGTTCCGTCGAGCCGCGCGCGAGCTACCGGGCTCGACGGAAGCGACGACTCGCTCTCGCTTCGAGCGATCGGGACGGAGCCCGCGCCGGGTCGGCGGTGGTGGGCGCTTGGGCTGCGGATAAGATCCCGGCGAGACCAACGGAGGGTTGCCTGGTGTCGAGACCCGGTCAGATGGAAAGGGGCGGGAGCGAATGACCGCCCGACTCGAGCTCACTCGCTCCCAGGTCCTCGCATTCCGGCGCCGGGTCTCGGCCCTCGAGGAGCGGCTTCCCCAGGGCCCGTCCGCGTTGCACCGCGCGGCGTGGGCGGGCCTCCAGGACAGCATGCCGCGGGCCGCGTTGCTCTCGATCCATGCGCGGATGGCCGGGACGGAACCGGGGATCTGGGAGGATCCGTCGCTGGTCCAGGTGTGGGGACCACGGTTCAGCGCCTACGTCGTGGCGAAGAGCGATCTCGCGGTCTTCACCCTCGGCAGACTCCCGGAGGAGAAGCGCCCGTTGACACGGGCACGGGATCTCGCCACCCGCCTGACCGCGGTGCTGGCGGGCACCCGGATGCTCCACGGCGACGCGGCCCGCGCGGTCGGCGCGAAGCACGCCAACGAGCTGCGCTACGCGGCGCCGACGGGCACGGTCTTGATCCGGTGGGACGGGGCACGACAGCCCGAGCTTTGGAACGTGCCCGCACCTGCGGTGGACCCCCGGGAGGCGCGTCTCGAACTGGCCCGACGGTACCTGCACGTCTTCGGCCCGGCGACGCCCGAAGGATTCGCGACCTGGGCCGGAATCCGACCGGCGAGCGCAAAGGCGGCGTTCGCGGCCCTCGGCGAGGCGTTGACACCGGTGCGAACGCCCATCGGGGAGGCGTGGATCCTGAGCCGGGACGAGCCCCTCTTTCGTGCGCCGCCGGGTCCCGCGGCACCGGCCCGCCTCTTGCCGAGCGGTGATACCTGGTTCCTGCTGCAAGGGGCCGACCGCGAGCTGCTGGTGCCCGACGACGTTCACCGCCGCGCGCTGTGGACATCCCGCGTGTGGCCCGGCGCCCTCCTCGTCGAGGGGGAGACCGTCGGCACCTGGCGGCGCGCGAACCATGTGCTCACGATCGAGCCATGGCGGCGGCTGTCGAACGCGCAGCGCTCCGAGGTCGAGGCGGAAGCGGCGTCGCTGCCCCTACCCGGGCTCGACCGGTCCATCGACGTCCGCTGGCTTCGCGAGTAAGGAGAGGCTCACGGCACCACGCAACGAGCTCCGCTGGCGACGATCTCGACCCGGCGGGCGAACCCCCCCCACGGAGATCCGGTACACCATGGCGACGAAACGAGACATTGCAACTCAGCAGGCGGACGTCGATGCCTTCATGAAGCAGCTCGACCATCCGTTCAAGGCGGAGATCGAAAGGCTCCGCGAGGCGATCCAGGGGCTCGACCCGAGGATCACGGAGGAGGTCAAATGGAACGCTCCGAGCTTCAAGATCGACGACCACTTCGCGACCTTCAAGCTCTATCCGCCCAGGAACCTGCAGCTCGTCCTGCATACCGGGGCCAAGCCGAAGACGCCGCAACGGAACTTCACCTTGGACGACCCGCACCATCTCCTCAAGTGGCCGGCCATCGACCGCTGTGTGGTGACGTTGAAGTCGCCCGAGCAGGCCGCCGAGCTCAGGGACGTGGTGGTCGAGTTGGTGAGGAGCTGGATCGAGCAGCTCGGGTACGAAGCCAAAACGGACTCTCAGAAGTGAGCCTGGACGTCCGCCTTCGTACCGTCGACGTCGCCGACCTGTCGATCTTCTACGAGCACCAGCTCGACGCTGACGCCACGCGGATGGCTGCCTTTCCCTCGCGCGACCGGGCGGCCTTCGATGCCCATTGGGCGACCCACGTCCTTGGCAATCCGGCGGCGGTGACGCGGACGGTGCTGGTCGGCGACCAGGTGGCGGGGTACATCGGCAGCTGGCTTCAGGACGGCGTCCGTCTCGTCGGCTATTGGATCGGCCAGGAGCATTGGGGCCAGGGCGTGGCTAGCCGGGCTCTCGGGGCGTTCCTGGGCGTCGTGACCGACCGTCCCCTCCATGCACACGTGGCCCAGCACAACCTCGGCTCGATCCGCGTCCTCGAGAAGTGCGGCTTCAGGCTCGACCACGAAGAGAGCGTCGGGGGCGTTGGTGAGGACGTCGTGGAGCTGGTGTTCCTTCTGCGCTGAGGGTGGCGCGCAAGGTCCTGGCCCACGGCCCCGGTCGAGGCCGGCCCCTGACTCCAGCCCCGTCCTGCTATGCTCCATCGAGTCCTTTCCCGGTAGAGAGAACGCGTCTGGCCCTCGGGTCCAGCGGGTCGTGCACGCCGCCGTTGGGCCGCGTCGTGTCTTCGGCGATTCGGCGACCCGACGCAACGGAGGCTGACGGCGCCCTCTCGGTCGGCGGAGTGGAGACGAAGGAGGTCGCGATGGTCAGACAGAAGCGTGGGGTGGATCTCAGGACGATGATCGCGGGGAACCGCAGGGCCTGGAACCGACGTCTCGGTGGAATCGCCCTGGTCTCGTCGGCGCTCCTCGGGCTCCTGGGCTGCCAGCCACCGACCGAGTCGGTCCCCGAGAGCCCGGCTCCAGACACCTACGTGGCCATTTCGGGCGGCGGGTGGCGCGCGCATACCGCCCAGGCGGCCTGGACGATGGGTTTGCTCGAGGGCTATCGCGCGGGCTCAACGGACCCCGCATCCGTCGACCTCGGGACGGTCTTTCAGGACGTAACCGGCATCGCGTCGAACTCCGGCGGCAGCTGGTTCTCCACCATGCTGGCCTATTCGCAGGAGTTTCGTGCCTCGATCGAGGCCCCTGGCGCGCTCAGCACCTACGGCTCGACCGGCTATCTCGGGCAGCAACGGACCGCGCTGAGTGATCCGAGCTGTACCTATCAAGGGTTTGGTTGCGGTGCCTCGAGACCACTTTCCTGTTTCGAGTGCAACGTCATCCGGCTCACCGACCATCAATATACCGTCTGGACCAACATCGTCGAGGACGTCGTCTTCCAGCCCTACGGGATGGCTCAGGATCTGGGCAACAAGCCCTTGAGCGGCGAACGTCAGCAGTGGGCCGAAGACAAGTCGCTGGTCTTTGCGGCGACGATGCTCACGGACACCGTGGTGACGAACCAGAACGACTGCGGCTATGTCTACTGCAACGAGATCTTCTACCAGGTGACGTCGCAACTGAGGCCCGACGTGCCGAAGCAGGTCAGCGTCACGCCCATCGCGTTCGCCAGCCTCCCCGCCGCCTCTCGCCTCGGTGCGCCGGACTTCTTCATGGCCGGCGACATGCAGTTGAAATATGCCAGCAATGCCAGCTCCGGCGGTCCGCCCCCTGGGAACGCGACGGTCTCGAACTCCGGGTTGAACAGCGATGTCTCCGTCCTCATGACGGCGGCGACCTCGAGCGCGGCTGCTGGCGCACAGGCGAGCGAAGCCGTCGAGTCGTATCAGGGAGGTGTTGCGCCCTGGACGGACGCCTACAATGCGTCCGGCTTGGCTCCTGGCTTCAAGATCGAGCAGAACTCGCTGACACCGACCACGGCGACGCAAGATACGAAGCCCGAAACGCTGGCCGCGGAACGGTTCATCCGTCTTGCGGACGGTGGCTTCCTCGACAACTCCGCGGTCGCTCACGTGGTCAACTTCCTGCAGAAGAACTCGGCGCCGTCGTTCAACATCATCGCGTTCGACAACGTCCAGCAGTTCTATCAGCCGCCGGGGCTCTCCAAGACGAAGGTTCCCGTGGACATCGCCTACCTGTTCGGGAAGGGGCCTCCGAACGTGCCCCCGAGCGATCCCAAGACATTCGACCCGACCGTGTTCTGCGGTGGCAAATTCCTGTTCTGGAACCTGTGCCTACCGGTGCCCAAACAGCAGGTCTTCGAGTCGGGCCCGGTCGACTCGACGAAGGCGTCGTGGAGTTTTCCCTGCGCCACCGGCGAATTGAGCTACACGAAGTACACCGCCACGACGGTGGACAACCCGACGTTGGGGGTAACCGGCGGGATGACCGGCACGCTCCACGTCTTCGCAGCGATCTTCCCCAAGGCCGACACGACACCCAACGCCGACCAGGCCGATTGGGACGAATACCAGGCGATGTTGACGTGTATCTCCGACGGGATGGGCCAGCACGGTGGCGTCGACTGGTTTCGCAAGGCGCAGCTCGCTTCCGAGTAGCGGAGAAGGGCCGAGAGGAGCCGCGAGCCCGCGATGACGACCACCGACTCCCGCGTCACGATCCACATGGCCGCGAGCCTCGACGGCTTCATCGCGCGCCGGGACGGTAGCGTCGACTGGATGGAGACCACCGACGAGTTCGCCGACGGCGAGGTCCTGGCTCCGGAGACGATCGCCGCCTTCCTCGAGACGATCGACTGCTACGTCATGGGCTCCCGCACCTACGAGACCGCGCTGCGCTTCGAGGCGCAAGGCTTCGGCTGGGCCTACGGCGACAAGCCGACCTTCGTGCTGACCACCCGCGACCTGCCGCGGACCCGCGACTCGGTCGAGCTCGTTTCAGGAGACCTCGAAGAGCTCCTCAACGGCCGATTGCGGCGCAGCTTCCGCAGCATCTGGGTCGTCGGCGGTGGGGCAGTGTCCGGCGAATGCCTCCGCCGCGGCCTCGCTGACGAGATCTACTACTCGATCCTGCCCATCGTGATCGGCGACGGGATCTCGTTCTTCGAGACCCTAGATCGGGACGTTGCCCTCCATCTCGCGGGGGTCAAGGCCTACCAGAACGGGGTTGTGGAGCTGCGGTACGAGGTGCAGGGGCGGCGTCGTTCGTTGGCGGAGCCCGACTGACCCCGTCGGCTGAGGAGTGCTGGCCCGGAAGTCGTCGTAGGAGCCGGCAAGTCCGACTCTTGCGGCGAGGTCGTGGTCCGGCCCGCTCGCTGCCGACGGCCCTGGGCACGCATAGAGCCCCGCAGTCGTACAGAGCCGGTCGATCGCCTACAAAGCCGCGGTCAGGTCACTACAGGGTGACGCCATTTCTTGAAGCTCGATCATGTCGCCTTCGGACGTGAACTGGGCCAAAACGAGCCGCTACATTCGACGGGATCTCTCCTCCCGCAGGCTGCCTACATGACGCTGCCTATACGAACAGCCCTCGATCTGTCTATGCGACACGAGAAGGGGTCGCACAGGCAGAGACCCGGTCGAGCGTGAGAGAGCAGAGCACCGAGCTCTCCGGCGGATTCCTCAATCGCCTGGGCGGCAAGAGCTGTCTAATAGGCAGGAACACGCCGACAGGCTGACTTCTGCGCGCCTATTGGCCGGCTCTGAGGCTTGACACTGACGGCAGAAAGTGCGTAAACTTTAGCAATCATTTGCTTTAGCCTGATGCAGGAGCTTGGCAGCGAAGCGGTGGGCGTCGTATAGGCAGCCCGGCGGTGGTGACGGTTAATCTGAGGTTGAACTAAACCGCTTCGCGGTGGTTCCCTGACCCCAAGGTCTCACGCTCTCTTCCTTCCGGCACGTCTACCAGATCCCGACTTTCCGTCCGTTGCGTTCAGGATCTCCTGAATCCGGCGCACTTCCTTTGTGGAGCCATACCGCTCCAAGAAAGGAGGTTCGCTATGGGAAAGCTGAAGACCAAGATGGAAGAGGAGATGGCGCTTCGGGGGCTGCGACCCCGGTCGCAGAAGAGCTATCTCTACGCGGTGCGCAAGTTCGTGGAGCACTATGGCCGTTCTCCGAGGACGCTGGGCCAGCGGGAGGTCCGGGCGTACCTGATCTACCTGCTCAAGGACCGCCAGCTGTCCGACTCCACGGTCAATCAAGCGCTGCACGCCCTCAAGTTCTTCTACCGGCACGTTCTGGAACGCGGTGAAGTGGTCGAGGACTTGGTGGTCAAGCGGCAGCGTCGGCGCAAGCTGCCGGTGATCTTGACCCGCGAGGAGGTAGAGCGGATCTTGTCGGCGACGGAGGGGCTTCTCTACCAGACGCTCTTCATGACCCTCTACGCGACAGGGCTTCGGCTCGGTGAAGGCCGCCGGCTCCGGGTCGAGGACATCGACCGGGAGGCGATGCGGATCTGCGTTCGGGATGGCAAAGGGGGCCAGGACCGAGCAGTGATGCTGTCTCCTCGGCTGCTGTACCACCTGGAGACCTACTGGTGGAGATGCCGGCCCCGCCCTTGGCTGTTCGCTCGGCCAGGGGCGGACCAGCCAATAGCAACCCGAAGCGCCCAACGCGCCTTCCAGCGATCCGTGGCGGCGGCCGGGATCGAGAAGAAGGTCAGCGCTCATTCGCTGCGCCATGCCTTCGCCACCCACCTGCTGGAGCAGGGCACGAGCCTGCTCTACATCCAGCAGCTGCTGGGGCACCGCAACCTGACCAGCACCATGATCTATACCCGCCTCACGGAGACTCAAACCAGCGGCGTGCGAAGCCCCTTCGACACGCTGATCGGAGAAGCGCCCGAGCGGTTCTGGTAGGCCGCCGTGGCTCCTGCCGCTACCCTCGAGGTGGCGGACATCTTCCGGTCCTACGGAGGTCGCTTCCGCGAGCAGCGCGCGGGGCGCTTGCCGCTGGAGCACCTGCGGGCGATGTCGGCCATTGAACGCTGCCGGACCGCCGAGCTGGGCGGTCACGTCTACGAGTGTGACCATTGCCACGAGCGTCGGGTGGCCTACAACTCGTGCCGCAATCGGCACTGTCCGAAGTGCCAGGGCGCAGAGCGGCTGCGCTGGCTCGAAGCTCGTCAACGGGACCTCCTTCCCGTTGACTATTTCCACGTGGTCTTTACCCTGCCCGCTGAGATAGGCCCTCTGGCACTGCGCAATCCGAAGGCGCTCTACGGCCTGCTGTTTCGCTGCGCCGCCCAGACGCTCCTCGAGGTGGCCACGAGTCCGAAACACTTGGGAGCCCGACTCGGCGTGCTGGCGGTGCTCCACACCTGGGGCCAGCAGCTGACCCATCA
>JAGQSE010000222.1:0-962 GCA_020439725.1 Acidobacteriota bacterium | reverse complement strand
GGTGCTGTCCCGGGTCTTTCGTGGCAAGTATCTGGCGGGCCTCGGGGCCGCCAAAGCTGCTGGCGAGCTCGCCTTGGTCGGAAAGCTGGAGCGTCTCGCGGATCCGGAGTCCTTTCGCGGCCTTCTCGATGGTCTTTACAGCCAGGAGTGGGTGGTCTACTGCAAGCCACCTTTCGCGGGGCCGGAGACGGTGCTCAAGTATCTGTCTCGCTATACCCATCGCGTGGCGCTCTCCAATCAGCGGCTGCTACGCATGGAAGGCGACACCGTAGTGCTGACCTATAAGGACTACCGACACGGCGGCCGCCAGCGGCTCCTGCGCCTGCCGGCCCCAGAGCTGATCCGCCGCTTCCTCCAGCACGTCCTGCCCTGCGGCTTCGTCCGCATCCGCTACTATGGTCTGCTGGCGAATCGGCACCGAGCCGATGCCCTGAAGCTCTGTCGCGAGGCGCTCGGAGCCCCGCAGGCGGAAGAAGAGCCTTCGGAGGACGCCCTGCCGTCGTGGACCTGCCCGCTGTGTGGAGAGGGAACGCTCAAGATCGTGGAGTGGATCGGTGGCCCTGAGGATGCCGCAACTCTGACCCGAGAAAGGGCCCCGCCGTGCCGTGCTGCTTGAAGTCCTTCGGTGCCTTGCCTCCAAAGGTCCGCAGCAGCGGACCCCAGGGAGGGTGCGCCTGTGATCGAAATCTGCGGTATACTCTCACCACAGCAATCGTCCAAATAGTGATTCACGATCCGGAGGTGGCCGTGAAGCAGCACCCGAGAAGAGACTCGCAGCCCACGGCCAGGCTCCTGCGGCCGCGTGCCCTCCCCTCCGCCTCCCGCGAGAACCCATTCAATCCCCATAGCCGGCCCAGCCGCTCGGGCCGCGGTTTCGTCCAACCGCGCTCTATCTGACATCGCGAAGTCAGATGATCAGAAGGAACAGCTGCGCGGCGATGTCAGATAGAGCGCTTAGTGTT
>JAGQSE010000221.1:2937-8343 GCA_020439725.1 Acidobacteriota bacterium | reverse complement strand
CGATGGTCAGGATGATGCCCGCGATACCCGGCAGGGTCAGTGTCGCGTGGAACGCGGCGAGCATGCCGAACACGAGGAAGACGTTGAGGGTCAGCACGAAGATCGCGTTGATGCCGGCGAGGAGGTAGACCACCAACATCGTCACGACGACGAAAGCGGCACCGTAGAGACCCGCCCGCAGGCCCTGGTCGATGGAGTCCTGACCGAGGGACGGACCGACGGTGCGCTCCTCGAGGGTCTCGATGCCCGCCGGCAGCGCGCCGGAGCGGAGCGCCGTCGACAGGTCCGACGCCTCTTCCTGGGTGAAGTTGCCCTCGATGACGCCCTCGTCGCGGATCCGGCCGCGGATGGTCGGCGCCGAGATCACCACGTTGTCGAGGACGATGGCGAGTCCCCGGCCGAGGTTCGAGGAGGTCACATCGCCGAAGGCCTGTCCCTTCTCGTAGTCGAGGGTGAAGGCGACCACCGGCTCGTTGAACTGGCCGGCGCTGACCTTGGCGTTCTTGAGGTCGCGACCGGTCACCACCGCGGTCCGCTGGACGGCGAGGTAGCGCTTGCCCAGGAGGTTGCCGTCGCGATCACGCTGCTCGCCTTCGAGGATCTCGACATTGGGGGGCAGCTGACCGCCGTAGTGCTCGAGGATCGCTTCGCGGCTGGGCGCGAAACCACCCTCGCGGGGGTACTCGGAGAGATGCCACTCGAGGAAAGCGGTCTGCTGGATCAGGTGCTTGACGCGCTCGGGGTCGTCGACTCCGGGGAGCTGGAGGACGATGCGGTCGCTGTCGGAGAAGCCCTGGCGCTGGATCACCGGCTCCGAGACGCCGTACTGGTCGATGCGGTTGCGGATCGTCCGCAGCGCCTGGTCGACCGACTGCTGTTGCACCGTGCGCTTGTAGGCGTCGTTCATCGTCAACACGACGTTGCCGCCGGTGCTGTTGAGGTCCCAGGTGCCCTTGAAGTAGTTGTCGTGGACCTTGCGGGCCGCCGTCACCTGTTCCGGGGTCAGGCCGTCGATGTGGAACGAGGTGAACGCCGCCTCGTCCTCGCCCTCGGGGCGCAAGGCCCGGACGTTCTCGACTCCCTCGTCCTTGAGGCGCGAGACGAAGCGGTCCATGTCGTGGTCCGTCTCCGAACGCAGCGCGTCGTTGGTCTTGACCTTGAGGACCAGGTGCATGCCGCCCTGGAGGTCGAGACCCAGGTTGATCTTCTCGTCCGGCGGAGTGGCCGAGAAGACAGCGATGCCCACGACGAGGGCGATCAGGATTCCGCGGAAGAGAAGGCTCTGATTCATCGCGTGCTCCCTGGATCCCCATCACCCTGCAGGCCGGCGATGGCCGACTTGGAGACCCGGACCTTGACGTTGTCGGCGATCTTGAGCAGGACCGACGTCGCCTCGACGCCGGCCACCTCCCCGTGGAGGCCCCCATTGGTGATCACCTTGTCCCCCTTCTTGAGCTCGTCGATCATCTTCTGCAGCATCTTCTTCTGCTTGCGCACCGGGGCGAAGACCAGAAAGTAGAAGATGACGATGATCAGAGCCCACATGCCGAGCGTCCCGACGAGACTGGCGCCGGCGCCTTGGGGCTGTGCCTGGAAGGCGAGGATCATGGACGACATGGCTGTGTTCCCTCCACAGCTCGAGAATGAGGCGAGGCCCCGGCCGGTGCCGGTCTCGCCGGAACGGATGCGATGCGGCGGTGCACGGTGGAAAGCTCCCCTGCCTCAGTGCTGACCGCCGATCCCACCGGATTCCCTCCCGAGGCACAGCGACGGCAGTCGAGACGGCCGGGGTGTGGTTCTTGGGACGGAGGTCCGAGGTGCCGACGGCGTCGGTCTCGAGGCGACTCAATCCGACGGGGCGGGCGCGGACGAGGCTGCCACCGGACCGGCGGTGCGGTCGGCCGCGAGCTCCCTCAGCGCACCAGATTGCAGAGCTTGTCGGAGATCCTCCATGAAGTCAAGGTAATGGCGGAGGTTGTGGAGCGTCGCCAGAACCGCCCCCGTGATCTCGCCACATTTGAACAGGTGATGGACGAAGGCACGGCTCACACGACGACACGTCGGGCAGGGACAACCGTCCTCGATGGGCCGCGGATCATCGCGGTAGCGGGCGTTCTTGATCTTGACCGGACCCTGGCGGGTGAACAGCAGCCCATGCCGGGCGTTGCGCGACGGCAGGACGCAATCGAAGAGGTCGATCCCGTGCATCACGCCGTGGAGGATGTCCTCCGGATAGCCCACTCCCATCAGGTACCGAGGACGGTCTTCGGGGAGCAGCGGCGCGGTCCACTCGACGACACCGTGGCGCTCGGCTTCGGGCTCGCCGACGCTAACGCCGCCGATGGCGTAGCCGTCGAAGTCGAGCTCGACGAGCTCCGCCGCCGCCGCCTCGCGCAGGTCGCGGAACACCCCGCCCTGGACGATGGCGAAGAGGCCGCCGGGACCCGGCTTCCGACTCCAGTGCTCGCGTGCCCGGCGCGCCCAGCGCAGCGTCCGCTCGCCGGCGGAGCGCACGTCCTCGCGCTCCGCCGGCCAGGGCGGGCACTCGTCGAGCATCATCGCCAGGTCGACACCGAGCCGGCGCTGCAGGTCGGCGACGCCTTCAGGGGTGAAGCGCAGGGGCGAGCCGTCGACGTGGCTGCGGAAGGCGACCCCGTCCTCGTCGACGGTGCGCATGGCGGCCAGGCTCCACACCTGGAAACCGCCGCTGTCGGTGATCATCGGCCGGTTCCAGCCGGTGAAGGCATGGAGCCCACCGAGGTTCTCGATCCTCTCCACCGACGGCCTGAGCGCCAGGTGGTAGAGATTGGCGAGCATGATCGAGGCCCCGAGATCCTCCAGCTGATGGGGCGGCACGCCCTTGACGGCGCCGAGTGTACCGACGGGCATGAAGGCCGGCGTATCGACGACACCGTGGGGCGTCTCGAGACGCCCGCGACGGGCGGCGCCGTCGCGGGCTAGGACTTCGAAACGGAGACCCATGATCGTCTCGCCAGACTCTCGAGCGAAGGCCGGCGGGGCCTCAGCCCTGGCCCGAGCCGAGCTCTACGGTCTCGACCTGGACCCCGGCGGGGAGATCGAGGTCGAACGTGCCCGCGGCGAGGTCGGCGTTGATCTGCATGTGGTCGAAGGAGAACTCGGAAACGTCACCGTCGGCGGCCTCGATACGCACCCTCTGGGGCAGGTAGCGTTGCGGATCGATCCACAGCACCATCTTCTTGAGGCGCTTGGCGACGCGCTCGTAGTGGGGCGTCAGCTCGATCCGGTAGGGATCGCCGGCGGGCCCTTTGAAGGAGACACGGGCGTCGAAGTATTCGAGCAGGTCTCCAAGCGAGCTCGAGGCGCTCATGTACTTGAGGATGCGGTCCGAGTAGCGGCCCACCTTGGCCACCTCCGCCTTCTCGAGGTCGTGGTACCAGGTGGTCATTTCACCGCCCTTGATGACGACGGTGATCGGATTCGGCGTTTCGTAGTCCCAGCGCACACGGTCCGGCGCCAGGTAGACGAAGTCACCGCTCGACTCCTGGGGTTCGAGCAAGAGCTCGCTCTCCTGGTGCATGACGAAGCGGGCGGACAACGAGTGCATCTTCTCCTGCTCGTAGCGCACGCGCTCGAGCAGCACCTCGAGCCGCTCGCCGTCGGACAAGCCCGGAGCGCTCGGGTCGGGGACCGTCGCGGCAAAGGCGGCGAGGCTCGGTCCGCAGAGGACGAGGATCGCTGCCAAGAACACGTTTCTCATGGGATCTCCACTGCCTTCCCCGATCTGGTGGGGCCGATCGGGGGCGATGATGGTACCGCCGGCCCTCGGAGCGCGCAACCGCCGCGGCTTGCGAGGTCCCGGCGGGGTTCGGGACGGCAAGAAGAGGAAGCAAGAACAGCGCCAACCCGCACCCTCATCGGGCCACCCTGTCGTGCGGTTGACACCGCCGGAATCGCGGTGCTAGCTTCCCGCGGCCTCGTCTCTACGCGCCGCCCGTGGTCCCCCCGCATCGGCGCGGAAGGGGACCCAGACGGTTGACTCGAGCGGGAGGCAGGAAATGCCCGAGATCAAGCTAGGAAGAAAATGGGAGTGCCGGAGCTGCGGCGCGAAGTTCTATGACTTCGGAAAGCAGCAAGTGGCCTGCCCGAAATGCGGAACCACCACCGACGAGTCCGAGAGCGAGCCCGAGGTCCGGGCGCGCCCGCGTATCGTCGAGGACGACGACAGCGACGACGGTGATGCGCCGGACGACGTCGACCTCGACGATGACGACGACGAGGACGAAGACGAAGACCTCGTCGACGACGAAGAGGAGTGACGCCGTCGGTACCCGCGTGGCTCTGGGGCTGGGCGCCAATCTCGGCGACCCTCCCCGGACGCTCCACGCGGCGGTCGTCCAGCTGAGCCGGTGGCTTCTGCCCCGGCTCGTGTCACCTCTGTATCGGAGCCACCCGGTCTCCTCCATCCCCCAGCCCGACTACTACAACCTGGTCGTCCTCGGCTCGACCCACTTCGCCGCCGAGGACCTGCTGGCCATGATCAAGGCCCTCGAACGGTCCGCCGGCCGGCGGCCCGGGGAGCGGGATTCCCCGCGCCTCCTCGACGTCGATCTCCTGCTCTACGGCGACCTCGTCATCGACCGCCCCGAGCTCACCCTTCCCCACCCCCGGCTGCGGCTGCGCCGCTTCGCCCTCGGCCCCCTCGTCGACCTGGCACCGGATCTCCGGCTGCCCGACGACGGCGCCCGGGCAGCGGACGTCCTCGATGGTCTCGAAACGCAGGGCGTGGTCCGCGTGCCCTGGCCGCCGGGCCTCAAGCCAACCGGTTGAGCGGCTGAGCGACTGCTATCATCGGCCACCGCTCGCCGCTGCCACGGCGACCTCGACGGGAGATCCACGTTGCTGTCCATCCGCGATCCGATCCACGGCTTCATTCGGGCCGACGCCCTCGAGAGCGCGCTGATCGGCAGTCGCCCGCTCCAGCGTCTGCGCTTCATCCACCAGCTGGGCTTCACCCACCTCGTCTTCCCCGGCGCCGAGCACAGCCGGTTCAGCCACGTCCTCGGTGCCATGCACCTGGCCGGAGAGGTCTACGACCGCATCGCCGCCGAGAGCGCCGGTCGGCTGCCGAGCTATCGCCGCAGCCGCCAGCGCCGCCTGGTCCGCGCCGCGGCGCTGCTCCACGACATCGGCCACGCCCCCTTCAGCCACTCGGCGGAAGGATTGTTCGAGGACGGCATCGATCACGAGGAGATGACCCGCCGGCTGCTGGCGCTTCCGGAGATCGAACGTCTTTTCGAACGCTATGGCGAGGGTCTCGAGCCAGAACAGGTGTCGCGGCTCCTGGCGGGGGGCGAGGACGACGAGGAGCGGCTCCTCTCCCAGATCGTCTCCGGCGAGCTCGATGTCGACAAGATGGACTACCTG
>JAGQSE010000221.1:1096-2874 GCA_020439725.1 Acidobacteriota bacterium | reverse complement strand
GACCCGGAGACCGGACGCTGGGGCATCGGCGTCGACGAGGGCGGCGTCCACGCCCTCGAGGCGCTGATCCTGGCGCGGTATTACATGTTCACCCAGGTCTACTTCAACGTCACCGGCAAAGTCCTCGAGCTGCACTTCAACGAGTGGCTGCGTCAGTCGGGCCGCCGCTGGCCGGCGGAGCCCGAGGCCTTCCTCGCCCACGACGACGTCTCGACGCTCTCCGACATGCGCCGCTCGGACAGCCCCCACGCCCTGGCGATCACCGCGCGGCGGCGCTACGAGCTGGCCTACGAGAGCCGCGAGCACCTCGAGCCCGAAGAGAAGAGCCGCATCGAGGCGCTGCTACCGGAGCTCAAGGAGCGCTTCGGCGCGGCCCTGCTGGTCTCCAACTCGGAAAAGAGCCCGCATCGGCTGGGCAGCGCGCGGGTGCTGGTACGGAGCTATGACGGCGAGCTCGAGCCCATGGAGCAGGCGAGCCACTTCCTTCGCCACCTGGGGCGTATCGACCTCTACCGCGTCTACGCCCCCGAGGAGCGGCTGGCGGAGGTCGCCGGCGAGATCCAGCGGCGGCTACCGGGCGGCTAGCCGTAGAGGTCGGCGAGGGCAGCTTCGAGGGACGCGAAGCGAAAGGCGTAGCCGGACTGCGCCAAGGCCTCCGGCAGCGCCCGCTGACCGCCGAGGAGCAGCCCGGACATCTCACCCAGCAGCAGGCGGAGCGCGAAGGCCGGCGCCGGTACCAGCGCTGGCCGGTGCAGCGCCGCGCCGAGCCGGCGCGACAGCTCGCGGTTGGTCACCGGCTCCGGCGCCGTGAGGTTGAAGGGACCCGCGAGATCGTCGCGCTCGAGCAGGAAGCGCATGGCGCCGATCTCGTCGGCTTCGTGGATCCACGGCACGTATTGATCGCCGCTGCCCACGGGCCCACCGGCGAAGAGGCGGAAGGGCAGCGCCATCTTGGGCAGCGCGCCGCCGTCACGGGACAGCACCACCCCGGTGCGGAGGAGCACTCGGCGTACCCCGAGAGTCTCGACGGGACGGCTCGCGGCCTCCCAGGCGACGCAGACGGTGGCCAGGAAGTCGTCGCCGGGGGGCGAGGTCTCGACGATCTCGCGGTCACCGGTCGACCCGTAGTACCCGACCGCCGACGCCTGGAGCAGCACCTTGGGCGGTATGGGAGCGTCCTTGACGGCCTGGACCATGGCGCGGGTCGCCGCCACCCGGCTACCCAGGATCTCGGCCTTGCGCGCGTCGCTCCAACGACCGCCGGCGATGCTCGCGCCGGCGAGGTTGACCAAAGCGGTGTCCTCGCCGACCAGCGTCCCCCAGCCGTGGGTCGTTTTGCCGTCCCAGCGCTCCGCGCGGGCGCCGCCCGGCAGCCCTCGGACGCGCTCCGGGTGGCGGCTCAGCACGATGCACTCGTGACCGGCGCCCGTGAGCTCGGCGACCAGCTGGCGACCGAGAAGGCCCGTACCACCGCTCACCAGGACACGCATGCGTCTCCTCCGGCGACCTCAGACGGCCGCCAGCTCCTCCTCGAGCAGCTGGCGCTCGTAGAGATCGGCGTAGAGACCACCGGCGGCGACCAGCTCGTCGTGGGTGCCGCGGTGGGTGATACGACCGGCCTCGAGGACCAGGATCAGATCCGCCTCGCGCACCGTCGAGATGCGGTGCGAGACCAGCATCACGGTACGGCCGGGGAAGACCTCGCGCAGGTTGTGGAGGATCTCTTCCTCGGTGCGCGTGTCGACCGCCGACAGACAATCATCGAGGAGAAGGATCGC